>DAOUVM010000274.1 GCA_030667645.1 Ardenticatenales bacterium
CTATCTTACCGTCGACTTTCTGCGCTGGCCATCATTCAATATTGCTGATGCCTCTATTGTGGGCGGCGTTGCCATGATTGGATTGCTCACGCTTTGGGAGGAGCGTCAGTTTTGTATTGAGGAAGCCACCCAGCAGCCACAACACACCGGCCGCGATCAGAAGGATCGCCATAGCATCATCATCCTTGTGATTCTCGCCGGCCTGCTGGCTGCAGTGGGCTATCTGTTTTGTGTCATCCGGCCGTTCAGTTGAGCGATGGCTCCCCAGAGATACACGTTTGCCGCCAGTAAGGCGGGAGCAAGGCTGGACCGGACGCTGGCAGATCGACTGCCGGAGATATCGCGAGCACGCGTTCAGCGGCTGATCAGGGAGGGGGAGGTCGTCGTCAGCGGGGTGATCAGCACAAAACCTAGTACGCGATTGGCCGGTGGCGAGCTCATCACTGTCCATGTCACCGCAGTCGAGCCCCAGCGGCTGGAACCAGAACACATCCCGTTGGATATTGTCTTTCGAAATGACGAGATCATTGTGGTCGACAAGCCGGCCGGACTTGTGGTTCACCCCGGGGCCGGTCACAGTAGCGGAACGCTGGTCAATGCTCTGTTGGCGTTGGTTCCCAAGCTGTCTCTCGTGGGCGGCGAACGCCGGCCGGGGATCGTTCACCGGTTGGACCGGGACACATCAGGGCTAATCGTCGTCGCTCTGACCGAGACCGTGCGCCTGGCCCTCCAGGCACAGTTCCAAGAGCGCACCGTGCTCAAGAGCTACCTGGCACTCACCGACGGGATTGTCCACCCACCCGTGGGCGTGATCAACGCTCCCATCGGACGGAGCAAGCGAGATCGGAAACGCATGGCGGTTGTGCGGGGCGGACGGGAATCGAATACTATCTACCAGACTCTGGAGACGTTTGATGACCACACGCTGGTCAAAGCCAAACCCGAGACCGGGCGGACGCATCAGATTCGCGTCCATTTTTCCTACCTTGGCTTCCCTCTCGCGGGTGATCCGGTGTACGGCCGGCGCAAACGAACTGTGCCGCTCAAGCGTCATTTCCTTCATGCTCACCGGCTCACTCTCTCGTTGCCCAGCACCGGTGAGGTGCTGACTTTCACCGCTCCGCTTCCGAGCGACCTGACCCACGTCCTTAACTGGCTAGGAGGGTAGACCGGTCCGCGGATGACAGGGACACACTCCTGTGGTAACATCTTCGTGTCTTGGTAGAGACGACCCAGGGAGGAAGATCAGGTTCTTTCCCCAATTGTGCCTGCTCCGGAGCGGTGTGACCCACAGTTTCCGGCAAGAGTACCGACAAGGTTGCCCATAGATGAAAAGCATTGATCTTCGTTCTGACACGGTTTCGTGGCCAACTATTGCCATGCGCGAGGCGATGGCGCGCGCAGAGGTGGGCGATGATGTGTGGGGCGATGACCCCACAGTCATCCAGTTGCAGGAGAAAGCGGCCGGTCTGGTAGGCATGGAGGCTGCTCTCTTTGTCCCCAGTGGGACGATGGCAAACCTGGCGGCGATCTTGGCTCACTGCGGGAGGGGGGACGAGCTCATCCTGGGCAACCAGTCTCACACCTTCCGATACGAAGCTGGCGGCATCGCCGCGCTGGCTGGCGTCAACCCACATACCCTCCCCAATCAGCCCGACGGGACGATGGTGGTGGCAGATATTGAAGCGGCGGTGCGGCCCGACGATCCCCACTTTCCCCGCAGCCGGGCCATTTTCCTGGAAAATACCCACAACATCTGCGGCGGGGTCGCCATCCCGCCGGCCTACTTTAGCTCGGTGCGCCAACTGGCAAGCAGGCATGGCCTGGTGGTCCACCTGGATGGCGCTCGGGTGTTCAATGCGGCTGCGGCATTGGATTGCCGCGTCACCGAGATTACGCAATACGTTGACAGCGTCTCCTTTTGCCTGAGCAAGGGGTTGTGCGCCCCGGCTGGCAGCCTGCTGTGCGGCTCTTTTGATTTTTACCGCCGGGCGCGCCGGGCGCGCAAGGCTCTAGGCGGCGGCATGCGGCAGGCCGGCATCCTCGCTGCGGCCGGAATTGTTGCCCTGGAGCAAATGGTGGAACGGTTGGTGGAAGATCACGCCAACGCCAAAACGCTCGCCACGGGACTGGCCGAAATCCCCGGCGTGGAGATCGATCCGGCAGCGGTGCAGACCAATCTGGTCTTTTTTGCACTGAGCAAGAGTGTGCCGGTTGAGCCGGAGGTCCTGGTTGAGCGGCTAGATAGAGAGTTCAACGTCAAGATCGGCCGGCGAGGGGGCCAACACTTTCGCGCTGTCACTCACTATTGGATCACGTCCAGAACAGTCGAAACGGCGCTGGAGGCGTTTCGCGCTGTGCTTCAGCCTTTGCAGTAGCACCATTTCTTACCAGCCATCTACTCAACAACCCAGGAGCAACATATGCCTTCCTATCCAGACGAGCCATTCCGCATCAAGGTCGTCGAACCCATCCGCCGCACTGCCCGCGCCGAACGGGAGCAGATAATCAAGGCGGCCAGATACAACATCTTTAAGGTTCGCTCCAACGATATCACTGTGGATTTGTTGACCGACAGTGGGACATCCGCCATGTCAGACAACCAGTGGGCGGGCATGATGCACGGCGACGAGGCGTACGCCTGCGCCCGCAGCTATTATAGCCTGGAGGCGGCCGTCAGGGAGATATATGGTTTTCGCCATTTTGTCCCTACCCACCAGGGGCGGGCGGCCGAGAACATCCTGTGTACGATGCTCATCAAGGATGGTCAGTATGTGCCAAACAACATGCACTTTGACACCACCATGGCCAACGTCTCTGCGAGAGGGGGGAATCCGGTCAACCTGGTAATCGACGAGGGGATGGACCCAACAAGCGAGCATCCATTCAAGGGGAACATGGACACCGGCAAACTGCGCGAATTCATCCGCAAGGTTGGGACCGCCAACATCCCATTTGGACTGATCACGATCACCAACAACGCCGGTGGCGGGCAGCCGGTGAGTATGGGCAATATCCGGGCCACCGCCGACGTCTATCACGAGTATGGCATTCCCTTCTTTATCGATGCCTGCCGCTATGCGGAGAATGCCTATTTCATCAAGATGCGTGAGGATGGTTATGCCGGCAAAACTCCTCTTGAAATAGCCCAAGAGATGTTTGGCTATGCCGATGGCTGCACCATGAGCGCGAAAAAGGACGCCCTGGTCAATATCGGTGGTTTTCTGTGCCTGAATGATGACGACCTGTTCCAGCGGGCGGAACAAGAGCTTGTTTTGCGAGAAGGATTCCCCACTTACGGTGGATTGGCCGGTCGAGATCTGGAAGCGATTGCGCGTGGGCTATGGGAGGGTCTGGAGGAGGCGTACCTTGCCTATCGCCTGGGACAGACCGCCTATTTGACCGGACGGTTGGTAGAGGAGAGAGTGCCCTGCGTCCGACCGGCCGGGGGCCATGCCGTGTACATTGACGTCAAATCATTCCTGCCCCACATACCCCAGTCCGACTTCCCGGGTTGGGCGCTGTCGGTAGAGGCCTACATCGAGGGGGGCATCCGGTGTGTAGAGCTGGGCAGCGTTGCCTTTGCCACCAAGGACGATAATGGGCTCTGGACGTACCCGAAAATGGAGATGGTCCGGCTGGCCATCCCTCGCCGTGTGTATACTCAGACCCACCTTGATTATGTGGTGGACAATTTTGCGGCTCTGCGCGATCGGAAGGATACGATCGGCGGCTATCGCATGACGTACGAGCCTCCTTTCCTGCGCCACTTTACGGCCGAGTTCGAGCCGTTGGGGCCGGCCGGTACCTGATAGTTATTAGGTCAGACACAATGGGCACACAATGGAGTTCAACCACAAAGTACGTCGTTGCCGTCGGATTGGTGTTGGTCGGCGCCTTGGTGTTGTATATCAGCCGGGCCGTGCTGGGCATGGTTATGGCGGCCTTTATCTTGGCCTTCCTAACCTACCCTGTTGTCCGCTTTCTGAACACTCGGTTGCGCTTTCCCCGCGGTCTGGCAGCGATCACGGCCTATCTCCTGCTTGGCGTGATTCTTGCGGTGATCCCCATTATCATCACCCCCATCGCCGTTGATGCCTTGCGAGCAATCAGGGTGGATGCATTCGTTGATTGGCTCCAA
>DAOUVM010000089.1 GCA_030667645.1 Ardenticatenales bacterium
CTGGCAGCCTCGGATTGACGGCGAGCTTCCTGCACGCTGGTGATGTCATTGTAGATGACAATAAAACCTACCGCTTCTTCTCCTACGATCACCGGCAGGGCCAGAATCTCCACATCGACCAGAGAACCATCCCGGTGGGTGCGTTGAGCGGTGACCTGGACGCGGACCGAATTGAGCGCTTGGCTGGTATAGCGCTCTGCCTCTTCCCGGAATCGGGGATCATTGGCCACGAGATCATCCAGACACTGTCCGGTCGCCTCTTCTGGAGAGTACCCGAATAGCCTTTCCGCGGCCGGGCTCCAGGAAACAACGCATCCATCCAGGTCGGCCGTCAACACTGCAACGGGACTGTTGATAAAGAGGGCTTCATAGTACTCTTTTTGGCGGCGGAGCTCTTCCTCGAATCTCTTTCGTTCGGTAATGTCGTGGTAGATAACTATAAAGCCTACCTCTTCGTCAGCCATGATCACGGGCAGGCCGCGTATTTCCACGTCGACGACAGAGCCATCCTTGCGCGTGCGCTGGGTTGTAATCTTGGTGTGGCTCTGTTGGATTGCTTGTCGGGTGAGCTCTTCTGCCTCTTCCCTAAATCGGGGATCATTGGCCACCAGATCGTCCAGGTGCCGGCCGATCGCCTCTTCCGCAGAGTACTCGAACAGCGTTTCGGCAGCCGGACTCCAGGAGACGACAATGCCGTTCAGATCTGCGGTCACCACCGCGACTGGACTATTGATAAAGAGAGCCTCAAAATACTCTTTCTGGCGGCGAATCTCACGCTCGTAGCGCTTGCGCCGGCTAATATCCTCAACGCTTCCTTCGTAGTACAGGACCTGCCCCTGCTCGTCCTTGACGGTGCGAGCGGTGTCGCCCAACCAGATGGTGGTGCCATCGTATCGGCGAGCGCGAACCGGGAAATCGCGGACGACCCCTTTTCGCTCCATCAATGCCTGCCATCGATCGCGGTCTTGAGGGTCAATGTATAGAGTGGCTGTGTTGGCAACCGCAAGCAATTCCTCCCGGCTCGGGTAGCCCATCAACTGCACGAATGCCGGGCTGATATCCAGAATCTTGCCCTCTGGCGTGCTTCGATAGAGTCCTACCGGAACGCCATCGAACAGAGTACGATATCGTTCTTCACTCTTTGTCAGTTCCGCGGTGCGCTCTTCCACCAGTTGTTCCAGGCGCCCCTGGTACTTTTGCAATTCGACCGCTGCTTGCCTGCGTTCGGTGATATCCTCCAGGCTTCCTTCATACTGGAGCGCGCGGCCTTGATCGTCACTCACGGCGCGAGCGGTGTTGTTGACCCAGATGATGGTGCCATCAGGCTGGCGCATCTGGATTGCAAAATCGCGTACCATCCCTTCCCGCTCCACCTCATCCTTCCACCGCACGCGCTCTTTTGGATCGACGTAGATATGGTCCAGATGGATCGCCAGCAGGGCCGCTCGGTTTGGGTAGCCGAGCATCTGCACGAGGGCAGGGTTTGCGTCCAGTATCTGCCCGTCGGGTGTGGAGCGATAGAGTCCGGTCGGAACCCCATCAAAGAGCCCGCGGTACCGCTCCTCGCTCGTCCGCAGTTCAGCCGTGCGCGCCTCCACCAGGCCCTCCAGGTCCTCCTGGTACTGCAGCAACTCTGCCTCGGCGCGCACCCGCTCGGCGATCTCTCGCTGCGCCTGATCGTACAATCGGGCGTTGTCGATGGCGATAGCCGCCTGATTGGCCAGAGTCTGCAGCAGCACCTGGTGGGACGTGTCAAAGACGCTGGGAATGGTATAGTGCTGGACAACAATCGCGCCCACCACGCGCTCGCCGCTGAACATTGGCACCGCCAGGGCCGACTCGGGCAGCTTGCCGATTGGATCTATCCCCAATTCCAAGGCCTGTTCCAGCACGTTGTTGCGGAGTAGGAGCGGTTGGCGGTGCTTGATGACATACCCCGAGAGAGAGGCATCAGCCGAAACTCGCCTGCCGGCCGGAATGTCCTCGGGTTCGGTGCTGAACGCTACCTCAAGTTCGTGGTGCTCTGGATCGTAGAGCGTGATGATCATATCCTCGGCATTCATCACCTTCCGCGTCTGTTCGCAGACGAGATGCAATACATCGTCGATTCGCAGCGTGGAGGAGAGGGCCTGTCCAATCTCGGTAAGGGTGGCCAGTTCCGCCACTCGACGTTCGGTTTCGCCAAACAGCCGGGCGTTCTCAATGGCGACAGCGGCCTGGTTGGCGATAGTTTCCATCAACACCTGGTGGGACTCGTCATAGGCATAGGGGTCGGCGTGGTCGTAGACAGAGATTACGCCCAGCACCCGCTCCCCTCTCAGCATGGGTACGCTTAGCGCCGATGCTGAACCTTCACCGATTACTATGGCGCCCATCTCGCGCGCCCTCTCGACCATATCTTCTCCGCGCATCAGGAGCGAGCGACGGTGTTTGATGATGTTCCCGGTCAGTCCTTGATCGGCCGGCCAGCGCGCGCCGGGAATAGCCTGTTCCATGGTGCTCAGGACACACTCGATCTCGTGGCGCGGCTCGTCATATAGCATGACCAGCATGTTCTCAGCAGAGATCACGCGCCGGACTTGAGCACCGATGAGCTCAACCACTTCTTCCACCCGCAGCGTGGACGAGAGCGCCTGGCCGATGTCGGTCAGGGTGGCCAGTTCCTTTACCCGGCGTTCTGTTTCGCCAAAGAGCCGCGCGTTCTCGATGGCGATCGCGGCCTGTTGCGCCAGCAGGTCGAGCAGGTTGAGATCGGCCGGGTCGAATCGTCGCGCAGGGTCGGTGGTTCCGATGTTGACAGCCCCGACCAGCCGCCCGCCGACCTCAAGAGGCGCTGCCAGACCGGCGTGCACCGGAAGCTCAGCATATTGCGGCGCGCTCCCCTCCCACGTACGATAATCTTCCATGATAATCGGCTCGCGCGTGACGGCAATTCGACCCATGGCTCCTTCGCCCAGCGCCACACGGGTGCCGACATAGTCCTTCCCCATCTTGTGGCTGACGACAATGCGGATAGTCTGACTGGCGGGATCGTACAGACCGAGTTCGCCGCAGGTGGCATCCAGCAGCACCACGGCGCGCTGGACGATGGCTTGCAGCAGTTCCGGGAGCTCTAGTTTGGCCGTGATTTCGGCCATGGTGGTGCGCAGCGCATCGAGTTCGTCGGCCCGCCGCCGTTCGGCGGCCAGCAGGCGGGCCTTTTCAATGGCGAGCCCGGCCTGCTGAGCGACAGCGGTCAGAACCTCAAGATCATCCGGACTAAAGGCATTGCGCTCCTCGCGTTCTGCATTGAGCACCCCGAGCGTCTTTTCCCCGATTATGATCGGCACATCCACCTCGGAGCCTGACAAGCCGGGAATGTGGCGAGAGTCCTGACTGGCGTCCGGTGTGTACAGGAGCCGGCCGTCCAGGAGCGGGATTTCACTCAATCCCTGCCCAGGCGGGATGCGAGCGGGAGGGGTGTCAGAACCGACATACGCGGCCGTCACGCGGTCTCCGGTGGCCTCGTCCACCAAGTACAGCGCTGCTGCGTCGTAGCCCAGCGTATCCCGCAAACTGTCCACCACATGACGGCAAACCTGGCTCTCATTGAGCGTGGCGTTGAGTTCTGCACTGAGACGAAACAAGGCGGCCTGGCGCTGAGCGTGTCCGCGCTCGGCCTGAAAGAGGCGGCTGCCCTCCACCGCCAGCGCCGCCTGGCCGGCAAATGCGGCCGCCAGCCGGACATGATCAGCGGTGAAACGGTCCGGCCGGTTGCTATGGATTGCCAGCACACCGATGGCGCGCCCGTGGGCTATCAGTGGCACACCCAGCAGCGAGCGGGTCTCTCGTCCGCCTGGCTGATCGACCTCTCCGCAACAGCGGGGATCGACCTGGATATTGGGGATGATCACTGGCCCATCGGCCGCAGCGAGTGCGCCAGTGATAGAGGCCTCTGCGGGCGTGGTAGTCTGGAGTTGTGACAGCTCGCCTGATTCTCCGTCATAGGCGGTCAGCAGATTCAGGTCGCCGGCCGGAGCGTCCCGCAGTAGGAGGGTGGCCGATTCACCGCCGATCAGCTCTGTCGCCCCGGCAAGCACCTTTGTCAGGAGGGGCTCCAGGGTCAGATCAGAGGTCAGTTCGCTGGTCTTTTCCAGGATCGTCTCGAGTTCAGCAATGCGTTGGCGCAAGCGCTCAGGATCGTGCTCTGGCTGTTCGTCAAGCCTATTTGCCTCTTTCATCTCTCTCTCCCAGAAGGGTCAGGACGTACACCCGATCCGATCGGTTCCTGGATTTCCTACCGGCCGCAGGCCGGTGCGCAATCAGCGGGTCGCGTATGGCGCGGACCCACATCGGGTCCGAATGGAACCAGGAGTGCCCGACTGCTCCGGGCCGGCAACTGCGGCTCGGGCTTGGCGGCCACACCTGCATCTACACGCGGACGGCCACAAGTGCAGAAGAATCAATCTGTGCACGCCGTCCGCGGTTTCCGTCAGGTTTCCGTACCACTCGGCGCACAAAAGGAACGGCGTTCGCGCGATGTGACCCACTACCCGCCACGGGTGCCTATAGCTGAAGGCAGGCGATCCGCGTCCTGCTATCGGCTTCCCTGCGAATTGGATCCAGCGGCCAGGGCCGTACAATGCGCTGCCTACTAATATACGACATATTGGGGCGAAACTCAACACCAGTCCAGGTCGGCGCTCCCTGTCAGTTGGTCTCAAGGCAGCAGCCTGGGCATGGCCCGCGGCGTCATGGTGAGCGTCGCGGGAGGGGTGACCATGCTACTACTTTACTACCGCAAGCTCTGTCTCCAGGCGTCGTTTGACAATGCCTGACCGTCTTGGCTGGCCGGCAAGCGCTGCAACGTCACCGAGTCATACACGCCAACCAGCAGCACGCTGTCAGGAGGGGGCTTGATCTGCATCTCGTGCTGATCACGGACAAGATCACCGGCCCGCCAAATGCGTGTGGGGCTAGAGCCGCCGGCCGGAGGGCTGTCGGACTGTGCGATCAATTGGTTGTCTTTGTCAAGGACATGAACATAGACCGTATAATCCGTTGGCACATCCACACTCGCGGCCCACCAAAGCGTCACCACCAGTTCGTCCCCCTTTGAGGAGTATGCCAACGCCGTGAGGTCAAGAATACCACCAAAGCTGGCGGGAGCAGCCAGGCGGTGGTCTTGCGAGGGAGACTGCACGGGCAGTGCCGGTCGCACGACGACTTGCGCGATGATCGGGTAGTCGACAGCCTGGCCGGCACACTTGCCAGGTTCGACGCTCTGCTCTGTCAGCAGCCACAAGCCAAGCACCGCGTGCGTGGGGCCGTCCAGATCGCCATCCGGCTGCAGAGTGACCTGATCCCGGAAGAGGTCACCCGGACGCCAAGCGCGCGTTGGGCTCAAGCCGTGGCCAGGATAGCTGTTCTGCACGGCCAGTTTGACCCAACCATCTTTTCGGGGGACCAGCAATTGCAGTGAAACGGTGTGATTGTGCAAAGGCGCCCGCAGTGCCTGCCAATAGAGTGTCACTGGCGACTGCTGGCCGATGACAAACGGCTCCGATTCTGCAGCTAGCAGTGCAAGTTCCTCACCGTACACCAAACATGGTGGTTGGCTGTTCTCAGGAATATGATTCACGCTTGCCAGTCGTGTCGCGCGCGGGAAAAGCGTGGGCAGGAACAGCGTCAAGAGAAGCCCGGTGGATGCTATTGGCGCCAATGTGGCCAAGCTACAGGCGCGCCTTTGGTCCTGTGGCCGCCACCACCGCGACCAACCAACCGCAATCAACCAGGCCAGGCTGGGGACGGCTGGCAGCATCCAGCGTCCCTCTGGAACCACGAATCCGAGCTCGCGGATCATCAGGCTTTTCACAGAGAGATATGTGGCGCACAATCCAAAAGCCCAGAGCAGGTGCAACCAAGGCACGATGCGTGGCCGAGATGCTTTCCGCGCCCGTCTCACCCACCCCGATGCCAACAGCAGCAGCGCGATACCCGACCACACGTATACCCAGTCTGGCGCATAGCCCAGACGGCCGGGACTCCAGTCAAGCCAGAACGATCGAAATAGCTCTCCTGCGTGGGGCAAAAGCAGGGCAAGGTCACCCGGTGTCAGGCTGGCGAGCCGGCCCACTGGGACACTTGCCGCTAGACCCAGGGCATCTCCAGTGCGAAACTGGTTAAGGGCCAGCCAGCCTGCCCACAGGGGAATAAAACCAGCCAGGCCCCAGAGCCCACATTGAACTCCGGGCCGGAGGTGGCCCTTCCTCCGCCACTTGGCCCAGCATGCTGCTGGCAGCATTAGGGCAAGGAAAACGGTGTTCGCCTTGGTGAGCATCGCAGCGGCAAACAATAGGCCCCAAGAGAAAAAGGCGCGCGGTTCCTTGTTCCGAACGACCAGGTGTGTTGTGTAGGCCACAAGAGCAGCGCCCACTGCAGTTGCCGGGAGATCGTTATTGACGGTGGCACTGAGATGCAGGAAAGTCGGCTGGAACACAGTCAAACTCAGCACCAACAGGCAGGTTGTCGGTGCAAGCGTTTGGCGCGCGGCGCTGTAAATGCTCAGCGCGGCCAACACACCGAATAGAACTGAAACCAGTCGGCTTGTGTACAAGACAGGTGCATTCGCTGGCGTCACTTCCACAAATGGATTGAGATTGCCGTAAAGGGTTGATGTGTAATGCGGATTCTGTGGGAACTCGCTGTCGAGTGCGGGATCGGCAAACAGCAAGCTCGCCAATGCCGCCACTGTATAGTAGATGGGCGGTTGGTGTCGCTCATCAGCCCGGACCGACGTGGCAGGATCGGGCAGGCGGCCGGTTCTCCGCAACAGGGCGATATACTCGTAATGCAGGGGTTCATTCGGGCCCGAAAACGCGGGGAGATAAAAGACTAGTGTGCTGGCCGCCAGAACATAGCCAATCATGAGCAAGAGGAAGAAGCGGTGATTGAGTGCAGAGGGCAGCATGCTACAATCTCCTGATTCTCTCCGTGATTTCACAGCCATTCACAGTGCAGTTCGTGGTGTGATGGCAGGCGTGACCCAGGACGCCGCGGTTTGGGCTTGTGCGGCAGTTTGGTGCAGCTCATTGGCTCACCCTCAGTTTGTCCCCCGCTGGTGGCTATGGTCTGGTTCAAACCGCTTTGTACCTTGCTTTGCAGTCACTCGGTGCTGCGTGGCGGCCCGACATCGTGGGCGCGGCGATTTGCTCATTATCGACATCGACGCCTATTATACCTCGCACGACGCCGGCCGGCTACTGCCCGGCGAGGTCCAGGGGGAAGGTGTACGGGCTGCTGTATTGTCGATCCATGACCACGCTGACATCGAGGGTGCTCATCTCGTACGCGACTGACCATTGGGTGCCGGCTACCGATACCTCGGACAGGAGATCCAGTGCCTGCGCTCGATCCAACCGGCCCTCAGTTTCCCGTAATTGCTGGTCGATCCTGTCGTACCGCCAGCAGCCTGATTCGGCCGGCTCGCTGACCGAGGAGCGCAGGAAATTGGTCGCCAAGTGCCAGGGGGTCTCGTTGGGGATGATCACCGTCTGGCTCCCATAGAACTCTATCAGGATCGAGCGGCCGGATGGATCGGCGATCAGGTAGTGGATGTCGGGCCCGCCGTCCATGTCGATGTTGTAGCTTTGCAGGATGGCCGCCGCCTCGTCCACCGTGCCCGCATGATCGAGCATCTCGCGGATCACACCCAATGACCCGATGGTCCGCTTGTTGGGGTCTGGCGGCGGTTGCCCGGGCGGAACGGCCGCCATGCCCACGGCGAGACCGCGCTCGTTCATCCCATCGATAGGCAGGAAAGGCGCCGCTAGCAGCGCGCCGCGCTCGGTGAGCGGAAGGTCGATCAGAGCGCGGGCCGTCTCCTCGTCGAAGCCCAGAAAGGCCGTGTTCACCATGGAAACGGCAGCGTACCCGTCCGGTGGGTCGGTGAACAGGAGCACGGCCGGGCTGAACTCCCAATCAAAGTTGCGGCCGTAGACCATAGTGTCCGCATCGCCCAGCGCGGCGAATAGCGAGCAGGCCCAGGCGGGCAGTGTCGCAGCGGCGCTGACGTTGAGGGCATCTGCGGCCATCATCAATCCGCCGCCGCCAATCGTCGTCGCTTGTTCGTAGGGCCCGAAATAGTGCATGGAATAGAGAGGATATTCGTCCACCTTTTCCAGACTACCGAGGGTTGCGATCTGTTCAGGCGATAATCCATTCGCGCCATCGGTTGGCGGCGGTGCGGAGGTCGGACCCGCGAGTGTCGCAGTCGGAGCACCTGCGGCCGGCGTGACCGCAGCAGTAGTGCAGCCAATTGCCAGCCACGGGATTGCGATTGCGGTGACCGTGTGTCGAAGAGC
>DAOUVM010000016.1 GCA_030667645.1 Ardenticatenales bacterium
AAGAATGCCCTATAGATAGCCATCAGACTTCCGTCCCGCGCCACTTGAGCCTGCCAGACGGGGAAGGAATTGGGCATAGCCAGAAACGCCTGCACTGCTACCGTACCAGCATTGAGCCCCGGAGCCAGTTGCACCCATGTCCCGTCAACCAGGCTGACCCTCTGTAGCCAACCCGACTCCCAGCCATAGTAGCCACGATTGAGTTGATTGGCGGCCCAGCTCAACTGGATGAATAGCCCATCCCAATCCTGTTCCACCTTGCCCATGGGATAGAACAGAGTCTCATCCAAAGGGCTCGTTTCAGTAATCCAACCGGACTCGTGCTCCAGCAGAGCCAGCAGCAGGCGAGGGCCCACACTGAACCGCTGGGCGACCAGTTGGACAATCTCCGGTCCGGTGCGTTCGGCTCCTTCGACGTTCTCCAGATAACCAGCCAAATAGCCCCCCCGGTTGTTGACCACAGCGGTCACATCGAAATGGGAAAACGCAGGTCCGTAGACCAGTTCGCTGTCCGGAATGATCTTCTCGGCCGGCCCGACCGGAAGCTCACCGGCTGGGACAAGCAGAGTCTGCCCCGCCTGGAGGTTGTCAGGGGACGCCAGCTCGTTGAGAGCCATCAATCCTTCAATGGTGGTGTTGTATAGCTCGGCAATAGCGCCCAGGCTCTCCCCGTATTGAACCAGATGGCTCTCCCGGTATGGCTCTGCTTGGGCGGGCCGTGTCGGGTCCGGTGTCGGGCTGACAACGGGCCGGGTCGGCATCGGCTGCGCGGTTGGAGAGAGGGCGGTCTCGACCTGCTGTACCGTCCGAGTCGCAGAGCGGGTGGGGAACATCTCTATGGCTCCACCCCCGGCTGGTGCGGAGGCCGGCTCTGATGTTGCCTGGCAGCCCACCAGAAAGAGGGCCAGGAGCATGAGAGGAAGCAGATCAGGCGAAAGGCAGCGTCTAACTGCTGCCATCAGCAGGCGCGATTTGGTATGGAATGGCGATGGCAAAGGTGGATCCCTGCCCCAGTTCACTCTCTGCCCAAGCCCGGCCGCCATGCACTTGCGCCACCGAGCGCACAATGGCCAACCCCAGTCCCACGCCTTGCTGCTCCGCAGTCTGCACCGAGTCGACCTGCGAATACCTGCTGAACAGCTTGGGCAGCGCCTCCGGCGGGATGCCCGGCCCGGTATCTGATACCCGGATGAGGATGGCCTCTTGATCGGGGTCTGTGCCGGCGGAGAGCGTTACCCGGCCCCCGGCCGGAGTGTATTTGATGGCATTGTCCAGCAGGTTTGCCACCGCCTGGCCCAGGCGCATGCGGTCCATGCGGATTGGGGGAAGGTCGGGAGAACAGTGGGCAGAAAACTGAACCTCCTTGAGCTGTGCCTGGGCGCGTGCCTCGATCAACACATCATCCAACAGCTCCTTGATGGAGGTCACTTCCCACTCTAGATGCTGGCCGGACTCGATTCGCGCGAGGTCCAACTGGCGCTCTACCAGGGTGCGCATTCTGTCCCCTGCGCTGGTGATCAACTCGATGAACTCACTCTGCTCTTGAGCATGCTGGACCATCATCTGCGCTGAGCCAAGGATGATCCCCAGCGGGCCTCGCAGATCGTGCGAGACCGCCATCAGAGACTCCGTCTTGAGGTCGTCCAACCGCTTCAGAAAGCTGATGTCGTGCAATACAGTGGCATACCCCACCCCAGGCACCGGCGAGAGGGTGGCAATGAAAATCGAGCCGTCCGAGGCGTGCACCTCTCCCGTGATCGGTGCTATCATTGCGGGCGAACTCTGCTCGTAAAGCTGGAGCAGGCTGGGGTTGGCTACGATCGCCTGCAACGGCTTGCCAATCGCTTCTTGTGGGTCAATATCAAGGACCGCCGCCGCCAACGGGTTGATGAGCAATATCCGCTGTGCCTCGTTGGTCACCACGATGGCAGCGCGCACGCTCTGCAGAACGGCCGCCAGGGTCCGCCGCTCCGCGTTGACCTGGGCAAAGAGAAGCGCATGTTCCACCGCTACTGCTGCCAGGCCGGCAATGGCGACAGCCAGCTCCAAATCATAGTTGGAAAAGAAACTTGGTTGAGGATGAACCAGAGTCAGCAAACCATTGATGATTTCGCCCCGCACAAGCGGAACAGCCAGCGCCGAGCGGGGAGTCGTGGCGTCATCTGGGAACGTTACCCAACGCTGGTCATCACACGTGTCAGAGATGATAGCCGGCGCTCGGTGCCTGTACACCCAACCAGCCAGGCCAACATCCATGACCCTCGCAACCACCTGCCGCGAATCCTCCGGAGGTAGATCACCGCGAGCCAATAATCTGCGCACCACTCGGCCATTGTTGCCCAGCACAAAGATGCTTCCCTTGCTGGCGCCTAAAGTGCTGACAGTCAGCGAGAGCACTTTGCCCAGGACATCATCCAGATTGAGGGTGCTACTGAGCTCCAGGCTGATCCTGTAAAGAAGCTGCAGTTTCTCAGTAGGGCTGCTGCCGGTTCCAGGCATTACCGTGAACTCCTAGCGAGCGGATCGCTTTCGAGCGCCCCGCGCTGGTCGCCCCCTGGCCTTTCCCCCTCGATACCAGGGGGCCACAATGGCAAAGGGCGTACAATGGGTCGGATCCAGAATACGACTCGCCAGACGGCTGTCCAGCTTTTCAAAGTGAGTGGCTGTGGTCATGACGGTGGGCAGGCGCGCATTGTAGCGATAATCGAATATCTGATATAGCTTTTCCCGAGCCCAATTGGTGGCGCTCTCCATGCCCAGATCGTCCAGTATCAGATAGCGCGCGGCGCGGATTTCCTTAAAGCGCTTACTATAGCTGGTAGTGCTTTCGGGGCTAAAGGTAGCGCGCAGATCGTCCAACAGATCAGGCACACCTACGAACAGCACCGGGTATCCCTGCTGCCTCCAGTGGTTGGCGATGGCGGCCGCCAGGTGCGTCTTCCCACAACCATGAGGGCCGGTGAACGCCAACCAGTCCTTGGGATCCTGCGCATATCCGCTGGATATCTCAAAGGCTCGTTGCAGGTTCTCCTGATCTGCCCGGGGCAATTCCCCCTGGCGCAAGTCAAAAGAAGCAAAGGTCTGATCAAAATGCAGGCTCAGGCTCGAAAGCTCTGATTGCTCCTGATCTACTCCCGAGCGCCGAAAGTCCGGCGCCAAAATCGCGACAATGTGCACCAGGCCTGGGTCCGCCAGTCGGGAGCGCATTCGCAGCTCAATCTCTTCCAGTTCATAATTGGTGGTGATGATGGTGGGCAACCGGCCATTGTAGCGATGGTTGAGGATCTGAAAGAGTTTCTCCCGCGCCCAGGGGGTGCCGCTCTCAGTGCCAAAGTCGTCCAGAATCAAAAGGGGGGCCGTTTTGATCTGTTCGAAACGCTCGTCAAAACCAACCAGCGAGTTCGGGGCAAAGGAAGACCGCAGAAAGTCGAGCAGGTCGGGCACAGTAGTGAATATCACCGGCCGGCCATCGGCTATCTGGTTGTTCGCAATGGCGACCGCGAGATGAGTCTTCCCACAGCCATAGCCACCGCTCAGTAGAATCCATCCTGACGGATTGATCGCAAACTCCACGCACCGTTCATATGCCATCCGCAGGTTGCGCCGCTTGGCCTCGGTCAGACCGATCCCCTCCGGGATAAAGCTCTCCAGAGTCTGATCCTCCAAGAGCTCCAACTGGCTGGCGGCCCGCAAGCCCGCCATCCGCCGCGCTTTGATATCACTCTTCCTGCACTCGCACGGGGTTGCCCGGCCGTGGTCTGGGTGGCCCAAAGGCACATCAGGAACCACAAAACCCATACCGCTGCAAACAGAGCAGGGGGGCTTGGCAGTCTCTGCCTTTTCCTCCGCTACCGCCGTCCGCCACTCGCTCTCAGTGCTGGATGATGTCTCCATACTCGCCCTCAATATACCGGCGGCGATCCCTGGCAGTATCTCCTCCACTGGTCGCATCATGTTTTCCTTCTGCTTTCCAACGCTCCAGTACCCGCGAGACATAGGCCCACTTGCGCGCATTGTTGTTCACTGCGACTTTGATGGCTTCCTCTATCCATGCACTCGGATAGCTCTCCTCGGCATCCCGCAGTTCCTCGGCAATCATGGGAGTCAGAGCACCAATGTTCTGTTCATAGAGAATAAACACGTTGGGTCGTTCAGCCATCAGGCTTATCGGTTCGGTTGGGTCGCCCGTTGGACGCCATTCTCCGCGCGTGATTCCGTCCACGGCTGCCCGTCCCCGCTCGGTGTTCAAGAAATAGAGGTCTTGAGCATCGGCCGTGCCTTCCACCCTGATCTGCAGCAGAGTCCCACGTGCCACAGCGCGTTCCAACGCATCATCCACCAATGCTTCAGCCGAACGGCGCTGTTTTGCCAGACTCTCCATGAGGAGGTCATCGCCCAGGAAATCCTCACGCCGCAGATAGCGGATTCGTCCTTCCTTCTGATGCAGGGCCCAAAACACAAAGAGTGTCACTCGCAGTTCCGCCAGATTGTCAATCGCCGGCAGCAACTCGCTGAAAAAGAGGGCCGGCAGCGCAATGGTTTTCAGTCTGCCGGCGGGAAACCCGCTGAATCCTCGCATCACGATGGGGTGAATTGATGGCGCTCCAACTCGCGAAACTGGGCCAACTCTTCCTGGAAATAGAGGTCCACCCTGCCTGTGGGGCCGTTGCGGTGCTTTGCGATGGAGATTTCAGCAATGTTGGGGCTCTCCGTCTCCTCCTTGGTATAGTATTCATCCCGGTAGATGAACATCACCACGTCCGCGTCCTGCTCGATGCTATTGTGAACGATGATATCATTGGCGACAAAATTGTGATGTCTCGGCACTTCCAGGTCGTACACGCCCTCCATCCCATCAGGTTCGACAGCCGACACCTGATCCCACTGCACATCGCTCGACACGCTCTGGTTGATCCCGCGCGGCCTGGGCCGCGCAATGTACTCGCCGATTTCCAGATTATCGAGTCGTCTCCAGCCACAATGGGTGCGGAATCGATGATTGGCCGTTGCCCGAATGCTGTGACCCAGCCCTGTGGTGAGCCTCAGCACCGCCTTTGTGCCGGTTCTCCATGCCTTCCGCGCTTTGACGGATTCCAGTTTCCAGGTCTCCTGGTTCAGAGCCCTGACACTGAACGGAGCGCCGATTTTGGTCAACTCCTCAATGGGTGCCCGATTCCCATCGGCCAATTGCACCAGGGTGTTCCCTGCCAGGCAGCCTGAATCGCGCAGGTCGGACAGCATGGGCTGTTTGTCTGGGCGCTGCTCCACGGCGCGGGAGAGCTGGGCCGCTGCCAGAACGGGCACGTTCATCTCTCGCGCCATCCCTTTCAGGTGGCGTGAGATGTAACTTATCTCCTGCACTCGGTTCTCGCTGCGAAAGTCTCCACTCATGAGCTGAAGATAGTCCAGCACAATCAGATCAATCCCGTACTCGGCGTACAGCCGGCGGCATTTGGTTCGCAACTGCAACGGGGTGAGGGAGGGAGTGTCATCAATAAAGACCAGGGTATCAGCCAACCGCCCGGTCGCTTCATTGAACAGGTGCCATTCGTCCTGGCGCAACGCGCCGCGCCGGAGTCGCTGCGAGTCGATGCCGGTCTCGGCCGACACAAGCCGTCCCACCACCTGTTCGGCGCTCATCTCCAGGGAAAAGATGGCCACTCGCTTGCGATGATGGCGGGCGCAGTTGAGCGCGATGTTGAGGAGCAGCCCTGTCTTGCCCATCCCGGGTCGGCCGGCGACGATGATCAAATCGGAGCGTTGCAGTCCACCCAGGAGCTCGTCCAGCAACCGAAACCCGGTTGGAACCCCCAGGAGAAGCTCATCACGCTCTGACAGTCGTTTGACCCGATCATAGTACTCGGTCACCACCCGCTTGATAGGCTGCAGATCCCGAGTTAGCCGCCTTTCAGAGACGCCAAAAAGCGCCTGCTCGGATCTATCCAGAACTACCTCAATGTTCTCCGCTTCATTGCAGGCTAGTTGCGCAACCTCACTGGCAGCACCCAAGAGCCGCCGGCGCAACGAGGTGCGTTCCACAATCCGGCCATACGCCTCGGCATGAATGGCGCTGGGAACTGCATCCATCAGCCGGCTGACGTAAACCTTCCCACCAACTTCCTGCAGCCGTTTCTGGCTCTCCAGCTCGTCGGTGATGGTCACGAAATCAATGGGTTCACGGCGTTCTTGGACCGCCAGGATAGCGTCCCATATCCAACCGTTCTTTACCAGAAAAAAGTCTTCCGCTCTGAGAAATGTGGCAACATCAAACAGCGCGTCCGGGTTGATCAGAACGGACCCCAGAACCGCCTCTTCGGCCTCGATGTTGCTCGGGGAAACTTTGTCCGGCGTCAGGTGCGGGGCCGGATTGGCAGTACTCATCTCCAGATCCTCGTGCTCCTGCAATGAATCCTGGCATCCCCTCTGGGCAGTGCGCCCAACCTGACACTTCCAGGGACCGTCAGGTTACGTCGTGGCGTGATCACCCGGCGCGGCGGAACTCGTGCTGATAGGGCGCTCAAGACCGCCACTCTGTTCAGCCACCCACGACGGCGGGAGGCGCAGTGCTCACACAGTATCCGCAAGGATCAATCCTGCAGATCCAGCGTGTCCATAAAGTCGTGGAAAACGTCCAACTCTTCATCAGGGACGTCAATGTCGCCGGCCGAAGAGATCTCCTCTTCCGGCAGCACGCCCGCCTCCTCCATCACCTCATCGGTCACAAAGATGGGAACCTTGGCCCGAACCGCCAGGGCAATCGCATCGGAGGGGCGCGCGTCGATTTCCAGCACGTCTCCGTTCTTGTCAATGATAACGCCGGCGGTGAAATAGTCGTCCCGCAGTGCGTTCACCGTCACATGCGATACCGTTCCGCCAAGCTCGGCGATCACTGTCTTGAGCAGGTCGTGGGTGAGCGGCCGGGCCGTCTCGATCTGCTGCAACTCGACCACAATAGCATCCGTCTCAAAGGGTCCAATCCAGATGGGTAGCTGGCGCTCGCTGTCAACCTCTTTCAGAAGAATCAACCGGTGCGGAGACATCAGGCTCACCCGGATGCTGCTAATGACCACTCTTACCATAAAGCTCCTCGCATATGCTGGAAGGCTCTGTCAAAGATTGTAGCATGGAGCAGAGAGAAAGCCAAGTGTCCCGTGGCGGGCATCGAAAAAGAAGCTGTTCCCGATGCAGTTCTACCCCGCTTGAAGGGAACCTGGCAGGGCAGGCTTCCGACCCGTACATCTCTCTCCCCCCGCGGCCGGCCCATTTCCCACACCCGCCCAATAGCAGCAAGGGCGACCCTGTAGGGTCGCCCTTGGCTGATTGAAGCGTGGGAAAATCAGGATATGACGTCGAGTTCCCGGCCGACTCGGGCAAATATCTCCAGACCCTTATCCAGGTCGTCCTCTGTGTGCGCAGCCGTGTTCATCACCCGGACGCGGGCAGCGCCGCGAGGAACGGTGGGAAAGCCAAGCGCCATCGCAAAGACGCCTTGCTCGAACAAACGGGCAGAGAACTCTTTGGCCTTGGCGACGTCGCCGATGATAATCGGCACGATCGGAGTCTCGGTCCGGCCGGTGTCAAATCCGAGCTTTTCCATCCTTGATTGGAAATAGCCGGTATTCGCCCACAGCTTGTCGACCAGCGCCGCCGATTCATCCAGCATCTCCACTGCCGCCAAGCAGGCGGCCGTGTCGGCCGGGGTGATTGCGCTGGAAAAGAGGTTGGGCCGGCCTTTTTGCCTGATATAGTCTACCGCCTCCTGCTTGCCCGCAATGACCCCCCCCATCACGCCGAATGCCTTGGAAAGCGTGCCAACCTCAACGTCGAATTTCCCATGCAGTCCAAAGTGGGCCACGATGCCCTTGCCCCGTCCCAGAACTCCTTCACCGTGAGCGTCGTCCACCATCGTTATCACGCCGTGCTTTTCCGCCACAGCATAGAGCTTGTCCAGCGGTGCAACATCACCGTCCATGCTGAACACACCATCGGTCACCATCAGGCCCCGACGGTATTCGGGCAGTTTCTCCTCAATCACCTTCTCTAGGCTGACGGGGTCGCAATGCTCAAACACAACGATTTTGGCTCCGGAGAGCCTTGCTCCATCAATGATACTGGCGTGATTCATCCGGTCGGAAAAGATAACATCCTGCTCTCCCGTCGCCCTGTTCCGTCCCACCAGTGCTGAAATCGCCGCCTGGTTCGCGCAAAAGCCAGACTGCACCAGCAAAGAGGAATCCACCCCTTTGAACTCTGCCATTCGACGTTCGAACTCCAGATGAAGCGCCTGTGTGCCGGCAATCGTGCGCACAGCGGCGGGGCCGACGCCCCACTTGTCAATCGCCTCCTGCGCCTTTTTCTTCAGCGTTGGGTGATTGGCCAGGCCCAGGTAATTGTTGGTGCAGAAATTGAGCACTCGCCGGCCGTCCACCACCATCCAGCCGTCGGCTGGAGTTTCCATCGTACGAATGTTAATGTACGATTTGCTGCGATGCATCTCCTCTAGTTCTTTACGAATAAAGTCGAGTTTGTCGCTCATGATTGGCTCCTCATCACGTGTATAGCTCTCCCCTGGCATGACGGGCTCTCAGTCGTTCCAGCATGTCGGCCGTCATCGCCGCCAGGTCATATTCCGGTTCCCAGTTCCACTCTTCGCGGGCGCTACTGTCGTCTATGGTTCGCGGCCACGAGTCCGCGATCTCTTGCCGAAAGTCAGGCTCGTATTCTACCTGAAACTCAGGAATATGCCTCTTGATCTCTGCGGCCAGTTCCCCGGCCGAGAAGCTCATCGCGGCCAGATTATAGTTGCTGTGGTGCTCAAGGCGGGAGAGGTCGGTTTCCATCAGATCCATCGCCGATTTGATGGCATCCGGCATGTACATCATTGGCAACACCGTGTCCTCTCTCACAAAGCAAGTGTAGCGTCTGTTGGCTACCGCTTCATAGTAGATGGCGACCGCATAATCGGTGGTCCCGCCGCCGGGCAGAGTCTCGTTGCTGATAATCCCGGGGTAGCGCAGGCCGCGCACGTCCACGCCAAACCGCTGGAAGTAATAGTCACAGAGCGCCTCACCCGCAACCTTGGTGACACCATACATCGTGGTTGGGCTCAAAATCGTCTCCTGCGGCGTATTGTGCACGGGCGTGTGGCTTCCAAAAACCGCTATGGAGCTAGGGCAAAAAACCCGCGTCAACTCTCTTTCGCGAGCTATCTCCAGGATATTATAGAGGCCATTCACGTTGACATCCCAGCACAGATGGGGTTTCGTCTCACCCACGGCCGACAGTATGGCCGCCAGGTGGTAGATCGTGTCTATCCGGTGCCTTTCCACGACCGCTTCGATCGTATTCTTTTTGGCTACGTCGATGAATTCAAAGGGGCCCGAGTCTCGTAGGGTGGGGCTGGGGGCAGTGCTGCGCCCGGTTGCCACCACATTCTCATTGCCGAATCTTTCCCGGAGCGCCATGGTCAATTCGGAACCGATCTGACCCACTGCGCCCGTGACCAATATCCTTGTCATTTCCTTTCCAGGCATGCTTGTCTCATCCTTTTGGAATCGAGAGGGGGCAACATGCCCCATACTAGCACAGCGGTTTCCCGGCTTGTAGTGACAAAAGTAACCGGCGGCCAATTGCATTAGGCAACCCGGTCAAGTCATGCTACAATCAATCGAACGGAATTTTCCATCTACTCATCAACGTGGGCCAGGATGAACAAGGGACAGCATCTCTGCAATTTCTTCAATCCCCGCAGCATTGCGATCATCGGCGCCAGTCGAGACACGCACAAGCTGGGACACGGCATAGTCCGAAATCTCCACGACTACCACTACCGGGGCGACATCTACCCGGTCAACCCCCGTGCCCGCGAGGTGCTGGGGTACCGCTGTTACGCGGAGATCGCCGCCGTGCCACAGCCGGTGGACCTGGCTATTGTGGTGGTGCCTGCACGCCATGTGGTCTCGGCTGTGGCCCAGTGCGGAGAGGCGGGTGTCCCGGCCGCCGTCGTGGTCAGTGGTGGCTTTGGCGAGACAGGACCGGAAGGGCAGGCCCGCGAACGCGAACTCCAAGAGATCGCCGCACGCTACGATCTGCGATTGCTGGGACCCAACTGCATTGGCACCATAGACACCCACACGCCGGTCAACACGACCTTCGTCGTAGGCATGCCGCCCACCGGTGATATCGCTTTTGTCTCCCAATCGGGTGCGGTGGTGGCGGCAGTGATCGACTGGGCGCTGGGCTCCGGAGTTGGCTTTTCCCGAATGGTCAGTCTGGGCAATAGCGCCGATGTCAACGAAACCGAATTGCTGGCTGAAATGGCCGCCGATCCACAAACCCGCGTCATCACCGGTTACCTGGAGGGTGTGGCTGATGGGCGCGCCTTTCTCCAGGTGGCCACCGAGGCAGCCCGGGAAAAACCGGTCGTGATGCTCAAGGTCGGCCGGGGCGAGGGCGGCGCCCGGGCGGTGGCAAGCCACACCGGCGCTCTCGCCGGTAGCGCTGAGGCTTATGACGCCGCTTTTCGTAAGGCGGGCGTCTTGCGGGCTAGCTCATTGGAAGAACTGTTCGACTGGGCCAGGGCGCTCGCCTGGCAGCCACTCCCCCGGGGGAACAGAGTGGCCGTGCTGACCAACGCTGGTGGACCCGGCATCTTGGCGGTCGATGCGCTGGAAGGAGCCGGCCTGACCCTGGCGCCACTCACGGACGCCACCCTCGACTATCTGGCTTCGCGCTGCCCGCCCCATGCCAGCGTGCGCAACCCGGTGGACATCTTGGCGGGCTCCGGCCCCGCTACCTATGCCCGGGCGCTGGACGCCTTGCTGGCCGACGAGACGGTAGACGCGGCCGTCGTCATTCAAGCCCCTCAGGACTGGTTCTACCCTACCAGTCTGGCCGAGGTAATAGGCGAAGTGGCGGCCGGGCGGGCAGGTCCAGCCAAGCCGGTGCTCGCTTGTATCATGGGGCTCGCCAGCACAGCCGACGCCCTCGCGATTCTGCACCGGCGACGGATCCCCAATTATGCCTTTCCCGGCCGGGTTGCCTCCACCCTGGCCGCCATGCTCGCCCGTCGCCGCTGGCTCGAAGCTTCCCCCGAGCCCCCCATCGAACCTTTCCCGGCTGATCGGGAAACAGCCCAGGCGATTGTTCAAGCTGCCGTTCAAACCAGAGCAGCTATTCTCGGTGGTTCTGAAACCTCCCGCCTACTCGAAGCGTACGGTCTGTCCACACCCGCCCATGATCGGGCGACCACCGCGGCGGAAGCAGTGGCGGTAGCGGAAGAGTTAGGCTATCCGGTGGCTCTCAAAGTGACCTCCACGGAGATTACCCACAAGAGCGATGTGGGCGGGGTGGAGATCGGATTGAGCAATGCGAGTGCTGTACGCGCAGGATATGAGCGAATCATGGCGGCCGTTCGTCGCCACCGGCCCGCGGCCGAGGTGGATGGCGTGATGGTGCAGCAAATGGCCGCCACCGGGCTGGAAGTCATTGTCGGGTGGAAGCGGGATTCGCAGTTTGGCCCGCTGCTGCTGGTGGGCAGCGGAGGCACCGAGGTCGAGTTGACTCGTGACATCGCAGTGGGGATTGCACCATTGACCCGAGGAGAAGCGGAACAGATGCTGGACTCTACCCTGGTGAGCCGGCGGCTGGCCGGCTGGCGTGGAGCTCCCCCGGCCGACCGCAGCGCCGTCATTGACACGCTCCTGCGGCTGTCCCAATTGGCGCTCGACCTGCCGCAGGTCGCGGAACTGGAGATCAATCCATTGCGCGTTCTGGCGGCCGGCCAAGGAGCGCTCGCGGTAGACGGCCGCGGGATCATCCAAAGCCGGGATTTGTGAGGGAATTATGGCAGAGATATCACCCAAGCTCAAGGCGACTCTGGCCCAGCCGAGAACCGCTGAAGATCTCAAGATCCCGACTTCGCTGGTGAGCGATCTGATCTACCGCCTCTTGTTCCGAGAGCGAGACGTGAGCGTCAGGCGCATGACGGAAGTGACCTGTGTGCACAATCAGGTACTGGACCCGATCCTGTCGCAGATGCAGTTGGAGCATCTCGTGGAAGTTGCCGGAACGGGGGCACTCGGGAGGTTGAGCTACATCTATCGGTTGACTGACGAGGGCACCAAACGTGCGCGAGAGGCCATGGAACGAAGCCAGTACGTGGGACCCGCACCGGTGGACCTGGACAGCTACAAACAGGCTATTCTGATCCAGACCGCGCAGGAGAACCGTATCCCCCCGCCACAGGTGCAACGCGCACTCGGTCACCTCGTGTTGCCCGACAATTTTCACCGGCGTATTGGTCCGGCCATCAATGCGGGCTCATCGCTGTTCATCTACGGGCCTCCAGGGAATGGCAAGACCACCATAGCCCAGACCGTCGCAGAGTTGCTGGCCGGCAGTGACCCCATCTGGCTCCCCTATGCTCTAACTGTTGCTGGCCAACTGATTCAGATTCATGACCCTCAGATTCACATCCCGGTGCAGCTTCCCCAGCAGGCAGGGCCCGGTAGGGACAGAAAGTCCGCCTCGAAGAACTTTGACCGGCGCTGGGCGCTCTTCAAGAGGCCGGGGGTGATGGTTGGGGGCGAAATGACAATGGACTCTCTAGAACTACGCTACGAGCCAACCGGCAAGTTCTACGAAGCCCCGCTGCAGCTCAAGGCCAACGGGGGGATGTTCCTGATCGATGACTTGGGCCGTCAGCGGATACGGCCGGACCAGTTGCTCAACCGCTGGATCGTGCCGCTGGAAAGCGAGATTGATTTTCTTCGGCTGCGAACGGGCCAGACACTAGAAGTCCCCTTTAAGCAACTCATTGTTTTCTCCACCAATCTGGATCCCGGCGATCTGGTGGACTTGGCATTCCTCCGTCGCATCCAGATGAAAGTCGAAGTGGGCCCTCCCGATGAAAAGAGATACTACCAGATCTTTCTTCGTATGTGCAAAGAACTGGATTTTCCCTTTGAGAGGCAGGCCTTTCTCCATCTGCTCAAGACTTGGTACTATGAGCCCCGGCGGGCTATGCAAGCCGTTCACCCCAGGGATATCATCAGAACAATCATCTCGATCTGCGAGTACGAAGGCGTCCCACCGCGCATGCATCCCGAACTGATTGACGAGGCTTGTGACTGCTACTTTGTAGAGTTGGACTCTGAAAAAGGCCGCGTGTCGGCCATCCCTGCTATCCCAGAGTAGATTCGCCGCCGAACGGTGACCGAATTGAACGGCGTTAAGCGTATGTCACGGCGAGCGGCGCAGTGGTACCCGTTCGCCCGCCCTCCCTTCGGCATCTCAATCGCTCGTGGAAGCCATGCAGCCAGTGACGTCTATTGCCACGACCAGGCGACGCCTTGGCTTCCCGCGCCGGTTAAGGATCCCCATGATTGAACCGAATATCGCTCTCGTGCGCCAGAACATCCAGCGGGTCATCGTCGGCAAAGAGGAGGTCATCGACCTTTGCCTGATAGCTATCCTGTGCGAAGGGCATATCCTGATGGAGGACGTGCCTGGCACCGGCAAGACCACCCTGGCCAAGGCGATTGCTCGCTCGCTTGATTGCTCTTTCCATCGCATCCAGTTCACTCCGGACCTGCTTCCCTCTGACGTGACGGGCATCTCTTTCTTTAATCAAAAAGAGCAAGAGTTCGAGTTCCGGCCGGGCCCGGTCCTCTCCCAGATTGTGCTCGCCGATGAGATCAACCGGGCAACCCCACGCACCCAATCCTCTCTCCTGGAGGCGATGCAGGAGCGGCAGGTGACGGTGGATGTGGAGACGATGGCTCTCCCCCGCCCATTTCTAGTCATCGCCACCCAGAACCCGATCGAACTGGAGGGCACTTTTCCTCTGCCAGAGGCCCAGATCGATCGCTTTCTAATGAAAATTGCCATCGGTTACCCCAGCAACGAGGATGAAAACGCCATTCTGCTCCGTTTCCAGCAGGGCGACCCGCTGGACGCTTTGCAGCCGGTCACTGGGACGAAAGAAATCATCGCCATGCAGGAAAAGGTACGCCAAACCCGCGTAGAGGCGTCGGTCCGCCAATACGTCGTCGACATTGCCCGCGCCACCCGCGAACACGAGGATGTGAACGTGGGGGTCAGCCCTCGCGGTACGATGGCGCTCTTCCACACCTGCCAGGCGCTGGCCGCCATCCGCGGCCGGCAATACGTCATCCCCGATGACGTGAAATACCTGGCCCCCTTTGTGCTCACTCACCGCATCATCGTGAATCCAAAGACCAGACTGCGTGGACGCACTCAGGCCGACGTCATCACTGATATCGTGGATACCATCTCTGTACCGGTAGAGTCTATCTGATCGGTCGCCCTGCAACAACACCCTCTTTGTACTTGTTCAGAAACAACTTGGTCCTTTTGTGACCGCTCTACCCGTGAATCACCATTCAAGACGGCAGGTTATTCCTTAACAAGTGCTTTCGGACGTTGTGACATCGGTATGAATGCGCCTAACGACGCCGGATTCCGGCGCCGGAATGAGAAACAGGCTGGTCCCGACCCTCGAGTGCTCCACGAGCGCACGGATGGAATGTTCAATGATGCCTGGTTCTGGGTGGCTGCCATCCTTGCTCTGGTCGGCGCGCTGACCAAGGAAGCTGGTTTTCTGGCTTTGGCAGTCTCCTTGGTGACGATCATCCCCATCGCCTGGCTGTGGAACCGATGGGCGCTCAGGGGGGTGGTGTATCGCCGGCGTTTTGATCGCCAGCGCGTCTTTCCCGGCGAAGTGATAGAAATGACGCTGGAAGTGACCAATCACAAGTTCCTGCCGCTGAGTTGGGTGCGCTTTGAGGATGAGTTCCCCCTCTGCCTGGACCCTGAGAACGTGCGGCTCTCCGCGTCACCAACCTCGGAAACCACCGGCTACCTGCGCTCCGCCTTTGCAATTCGGTGGTACGAGCGGGTGCAACGCAAGTTCCGATTGCACTGCCGGCAGCGGGGGCACCACTTCCTAGGACCGGTAAAGGCAGAATCAGGCGACATATTCACCCTTTTCACCACCACAGAAGAGTGGCTGCAGCGGGACCCGATCATTGTCTACCCACACGTGTGGCCGCTGCACGAGTTGGGTATCCCTACCCGCGCTCCCTTTGGCGAGACGCGTGCCAAGCACAGCCTGATTCAGGATCCCACCCGCACACGCGGGATCCGTGATTACCGGCCGGAAGATGGCTTTCGTCACGTTCACTGGAAGGCGTCGGCCCGCAGGTCTGAGCTTCAGACACGTGTCTACGAACCGACGACCGACATGAACCTCATGCTGGTGTTGAACGTGGCTACAATGCCCAAGATCTGGATGGGGGTTCTGCCGGACGTCCTGG
>DAOUVM010000081.1 GCA_030667645.1 Ardenticatenales bacterium
ACCGAGCAGATCTTGCGCTATTTGACCGTCAGATTGGAAAGCTAACAAGAGACATTCCGCTGCGCGGCCAACTACGCCGCGCCCGGATTTTGGCCGAGTGAGACCAGGAGGTTCCAGTGTCAGATAACTTTAGGCGTAGGGGGCGGAGACAGAGACCTCGATTCTGTGCCTTTTGTGCGGACAAGGATTCCCAGATCGACTACAAGCAGCCAGGTGGGCTGCGTCGATACTTGTCGGGCCAGGGCAAGATGCGGCCGCGGCGTCAGACGGGGCTTTGCGCCAAGCATCAACGCAAGTTGGCGCAGGCCATCAAGCGAGCGCGCCATCTGGGCCTGTTGAGCTTTTCCGGCGAAGGGCGCGAGTGATCCGGCTGGACCGAGTCTGCATGAGAGCCAGGTGCTGCCTCGTTCTTCCCTTTGCATAGCGTGAAAAAGATGGCCAAACGCAACCTGCCGACACAGGAAAAAGAGACCGTAATTACACCCAAGCAGATCGCGCGTGCCCGCCACGAGGGCAAGGCTCGCCGGCAGATAATGATGGCTTCAGGCGTGCTCACGGCCCTGGTGGTCGTGATACTAGGGGTGGGCCTGGTCAGCGAACTGATCGTCAAGCCTGGACAGCCGGTTGCCACCGTGGGCGATATCGAGATCAGCACTGCCGAATTTCAGAACCGAGTCCGTCTTGAGCGTGGGCAGACAATCAGCCTCATCCTCCAGTACGCCGAATTGCTTGGGGTTGAGCAGGTGTATGGCATCGCGGCTCAATTGGATGAGTATGAGACGATTGGCGAGCAAGTGCTCGACACCATGGTGAACGAGGTACTGATTCGCCGGGCGGCTGCCGAGATACCACTGACGGTCTCGGACGAGGAGGTGTCGATCATGTTGGAAGAACGGGAGGCGTATTATCGCAGCGGCACTCCCACTCCATTGCCGACCTACACCCCGTGGCCGTCCCCGACGCCCATCACTCGCACGGACACGATCCCCACACCGTTCCCCTCCATCACACCTCGCCCGTCCCCGACTGTGGTCACTCAGTCCGCATTTGAGGATCTCTTTGATCAACGCTTGCGCTCGATGGAAACGGATGAGGAGACTTATCGCGCGGCAGTCGAGATGCAGCTTCTGGTGGAGAGTGTGCGAGCGTGGCTGATGGAAGCTGTCCCGCTGGAGGAAGATCAGGTGCAACTGGACATGCTGCTCTTTGCCGCAAGGGAAACAGCAGACGAGTATCTGGTGCAGCTAGAGGCAGGAGAGTCGTTTGATGCTCTTGTTAGCCAGGTACGAGCAGACCCCGATAGCGAGGGGATTGATGTCACCTCGGTGCTCTGGACACCCTTTGTAGAGCTTGCGGCGGACCGGGGGATCACTGTTGCCCAGTCCGCCTTTGCGCTGGCGGCGGACGCCCACAGCCCTGTGATAGAGAGCGGTGAAGGAGAATACGCTCTCCTTCACGTCACAGGACACGAGCAGCGCGAATTGAGCAGCAGCATCCAGAGTCAGAGAGAGGATAATCTCTACACATCGTGGCTGGAAGGTCTCCTAGAGTCGGTCGCGGTAGAGAAACACGAGTATTGGCGCAGTCGGGTTCCCCGCACACCTTCGTTGGACCCCCGGTTGTTGATACCTACTCCCACACCAGAGGGATAGGGAGAAAAAAACGCAAGACCCCCGGCCGCTTCGACGGCCCGGGGGTCTTTTTTTTACTCTGACCGCATCCCACCTTCCGGCGCTGCCAAACTCTCGCCCTCCAAGCGCAGGGAGATGATCTGGCTGGTTCCATCAGCGCTCATGCTGACACCATAGATGGTATCAGCCGCCTCGACGGTTCCCCGGTTGTGGGTTATCACAATGAACTGGGTCTGCACGCTCAGCTCAGCCAGCATCTCCCGGAAGCGGCCCACGTTCATTTCATCCAGCATGGCGTCCACCTCGTCCAGCACGCAAAAGGGAGTAGGGCTGACAGCGAGTAGAGCGAATATCAGTGCCGCTGCGGTCAGGCTCCGCTCACCGCCGGATAGGAGCGCCAGCCCCTGGTATCGCCGATCAGGCGGTCGAGCAACGATCTCCACGCCGCTCTGGATGGGGCTTTCCGGGTCAGTGAGCACCAGGCGGGCTGTTCCGCCACCAAAGAGGCGCGTGAAGGCCTTTCTGAACTCGGTGGCAACTGCATCAAACGTTCGCTTGAACTGGGCCGCCATGACTGTATCAAGTTCGGCGATCACCTGACGCAGCTTGGCATCTGCCTCATGCAGGTCGTCCACCTGCTCTGTGAGGAATGCATACCTCTTTTCGAGCTCGACAAACTCGGCCGGCGCATTGGGGTTGATCGCCCCCATGCGTTTGAGCTGCTGTCTCCGCCGCTGAATAGAGTCCTCCAGGCCGGTTGGCAACTCTTTGACTATGGGAAGCTGCCCTACCACCTCTCCCAGCGGCAGTGGCGACTGGCCATGGATATCATCATCCAGCGGCAAGTGGACCAACCCTAGCTCGTCCGAGATAGTGGCGCGCAGACGCTCCAACTCGGCATTCCGTTGGTCAAGGGTCAACTCGGCAAGGTCTTGCGCCCTTTCCGCACTGCGCACCCGGCGCCTGTGCTGATCATCAACCGTGAGTATCTCCTGTGCGTCCGCCTCGATGTCCGCCAAACGCTTTTCGACCGGCGCAGTCTGCTCGCTGTGGTCGGCAATCTGATCCGAGAGAGCAAGACCCAGCCGGCGTTCATCTTTCATCCGCTGCGCGAGTTCTTCCCGCTCTTGATCCATCTCTCGAATGCGCTTCTCTCGGGCCGTCTGCTGCGATTCGAGTTGCCTCAGCGACTGTCGATGGGCGTCCACCAGTGCCTGCTGATTCTGACGAAATCCCTCCATTTGAGCCAGCTCGCGCTCCTGCTCAGCCAGGCTACTCAGAATTTCGTCGATCGGGAGGGCGGCTAGTTGTACCTGGATCTGCTCAAGGTCGTGACGCGTCGTGGCTTGCTGCTTGCGTGACTGTTGCTGCTGGTGTTCCGAGGAGGCCAGTTCCACGGCCTTCTCTTCTGCTTCTTGGTCGAGTTGCTGTTCTTGAGTGCGATGCCAGTTGATGCTTTGAGTCAGCCGGTCAAGCCGCAGGGTGGCTCCTTCCCATTCTCGACGAGCGGCCTGCTGTTCTTTACGCCGGCGGCCGGCCCGGCTATCAAGGCTCTCCAGATCCGCATTGAGCTGATCGAGATCATTCCGTCGGGATGTCAGTGTCGCATCGGCCGCCTCTAGCGCACTCCGCGCTGCACTCACCTGTTGGGGCAGATCGCGTCGTGCTCGCTCCTGGGACAGCAAGCCTCCTGTCTCACGGGCGGATCGCGCTATGCGTCCATCATGGGCAAACACAAGCCCGTCCAGGGTGACGGCACAGCTCTCCTCGGGAAGCATCGAGACCAAACGGCGGGCAGCCTCCCGGTTGCGGACCAGCAGGGTTCTCCCGAGCAGCAAGACGACCACGGGCTGATAGATCGGGTCGCAACCCACCAGCTCGGCCCCGATGCCGACGACGTCCGGATCGTCCGGGGGCCTAATGGGCTGCGGGGGGCGCAACTCCAGCAAGGGTACCAGGTTCAGCCGGCCGCCTCTGCCTGCCTCGTGGGCCATCGCCTGTTGAGCTGCATGCCAATCGGTCACTGCAAGTGCGCTCAACTGGGCGCCTAGCACCGCAGCAATCGCTTCCTCCAGCTCGGCCGGGACCCGCAGCAGTTGGGCTACGGGGGCAATGATGCCCTCTGGACGGTCGGAAGCGGCCATGATTCCTCTCGCCGCCACATCGTGACCCGACCCGGTCGCCCGAAGATCGACCAGGAGCTGGCTCTGGGCCTCTAATTCCGCCAACCTGGTCTGTGCTCTCTGAGAATCGGCGTACAGAGGCTCCAATTCCACCAATGCTTGTTTGCGGGCAGCGATCAACGTATTGCGTTGCTGCTCCAGATCTTCAAGATCTGTCTCGATCCTGGTCAGCACTCGTTGCCGAGAGTCCAATTCATCCTCTGCATCCGCCAGGGTCGCCACTTCCTGTGCCAGTGTTTCCTGGATCGATGCTTGCTTGGACAGTAGTTCCGGCCGCTCCATGGCTAGTTCGGCGTGGCGGTTCTTCAGCGCTTCCAGGCTGGACTCGAGCCTGATCTGGGCTGTCCGAGCCTTTCGCTCCTGGTCGCGCAGTCGTGATATCTGTTGCTGCCGCGCATTGAGCGTTTCCCGTACCTCGCCAACGGCTGCTTCCTGCTCCTGCCAGCGGAACTCGGACGATGCCAGAGCTTGCTCTGCCTGGGCCAGCCCCTCGGCCGCGCCAAGCCGCTGATTCGACAGGGGACCAAGCTCGGCTGCCAATTCCTCTCGTTGGCGATCCAGGAGTCGGAGCCGTTCCGTATGCACCGCCAGATTCCGCTTGAGATCTTCCGCCTGCTGCTGAAGCTGGCCGGTCTTGTGGTTCAGGTCGCCAAGGCGGGCTCGGAGTTGACCTGCCTTTTGGCGGAGCGTCTGGAGGCGGGTTCCCAGATCAGTCTGTTCGGCCTCCATCGCTGCCAGCGTTGTGGCCCGCTCCTTTGATTCTCTCCGGGCGTCTCTCAACTGGAGCTTGGCGATATCCCAGCAGTACCCGTACCAGAGGTAGAGCAGGTTGTCGAGATCGGCGCGGATCTGTTCAAATTCGCGGGAGCGCTCTGCCTGGCGCCCCAACTTGCGCAAGCGGGGGCGGATCTCACCCAGAATATCGTGCACCCGCTCCAGATTGCGCTCGGTGGCTGTCAGTTTGCCTAGCGCATCTTGCTGCCGCTCCTTGTAGAGCGAGATACCGGCTGCCTCCTCGAACAGAGCCCGCCGTTCATCAGCTCGCAACGAGAGGGCAGCATCCACCAGCCCTTGCCCGATGACATTGTAGGTCCGGCGACCCAAACCGCTGGCGCCAAGAAGATCGTTGATATCGCGGAGCCGAACACGGCTACCGTTGAGCAGATACTCGTTCTCGCCGGAGCGATACGCGCGGCGGCTGATTGCCACCTCGCTGAACTCGATCGGCAGGTGGCCATCGCTGTTGTCCAACACGATGGTGACCTGCGCCATGCCCGCCCGAGTCCGTTTCTGGCTACCGCCAAAAATCATGTCATCGGTCTTTTTGCCGCGCAAAAGACGGTAACTCTGCTCGCCGAGGACCCAGCGAAGTGCGTCCGCAATGTTGCTCTTGCCGCTACCATTGGGGCCGACGATGGCAGTAATCCCGGGTTCAAAAACGAACTCGGTTCGACTGGCAAACGTCTTGTAGCCTTGGAGCTCCAGTGCTTTCAGTAACATTGTCCTGACCGGGGAGGAGTATAGCGGCATCGGAAAGGGGTGTCAATGGAGACGTGTGCGGTTTGGAGACCGGCCGGGCCAGTGGTACAATCCGGCCCTGTCAATCCGGGCAACGCTGGCAGACTGAACGGAGAACAAGAGCCCCATGCGGAATCAGACTACTTTCCGATCACGGCCGACCATTCGCCTTGATGATCGGTGATTTCACAGTGCGCGTCGTGCTCTGATCGTTTTTGTCCAACCCGATTCGGGCTCTGGCGCGACCATCCCAATGCTGCATTCCTCTGCATTGGCCAAGCAGGGCCCAAAAGTAGAACAGTCAGCACTGCCAGCGTAGATGTCATGGAGTGAGCAATGGAGAAACTGCCCATCTACCAGCAGATTACCTTTCTCATGGTCAAAGATCTAGAGGCCACGGCTCATTTCTACGAGGAGCTGCTGGAACTGCCGCTGGCAGTTGATCAGGGAAACTGCCGGATCTATCGCGTGGTGGGCGACGCATACATTGGTTTTTGCGAACGCCCGAAAGCGGTCGTCGCGACCGGCAACGTGATCGTGACGCTGGTCACACCAGAGGTGGATGCTTGGTACGAGCGGCTCCGGGAGCGGGGCGTCCAGTTTGGACGGCCGCCGACGGTCAACTCGACCTACCGCATATACCATTGTTTCGCTCACGATCCTGACGGCTATCTGGTGGAGATCCAACGCTTTCTTGATCCCACCTTCTAGAGTTTTTCTGAGGCCACCGGGCGGCGGCTCGTTGAGCGCCACGGCGTGTCGTTGAGTTCGAGCAGGCAGCCAGGTTGTCGGAGATCAGCCAGAAGCGATTCTTCAAACGTGTTGACCCGGCTGGATCGCAAGCCCGGCCGGTCGTTGCCCACAGAGTCGCTCCTGAAGAATGTGCAGTTCCAGACAATCAGCCGCCAGGTATTAGGGAGTTAGTCCCATGGAGATTCGATCAGTCACCTTCTTTGTTGATCCTTCCCGGCCGTTGGAGGCTCTGGCCCTTGCAGTCGATGATGCCCGGTCCGCCTTTGCCGAGATCGGCCACACGCCGCAGACCATCCGCCTGGCGACGACGCCGTTTCCCGACTGGCTTGACACGCCGGACCGATTGGTCGATCTGGTCACCTGGTGCGAGGGCAGCGGGATAGATTACCTGGCCCTCGGCCCGGTTCGGTTGGATGATGACGGCGCCTACCTCAGCCAACTGGCAACGATCCTTGGCACCCACGAGATGGTTTTTTCCAGTGCAGAAGTCGCGGACACGAACGGCCGAATCGACACGGGCCGCGCGGCACAGATAGCTGCTCTAATACGGGAGCTGGCTGTGCTCCGTCCGGATGGCTTTGCCAATCTCTTTTTCGCTGCCACCGCCAATTGCCCGTCGGGCAGCCCCTTTTTCCCCATCGCCTACCGTGGCAAAGCCACTGGCCCAGTCCGTTTCTCCATTGCCACCGAAGCCGCCGATCTGGCAGTGGAAGCGATTCGGTCGGCCCGAGACCTGGCAGAAGCGCGGGCCCTATTGGTGAGTGCGATTGAGCGGGAGGCAGCAGTGTTGGTCACAGCAGCCAGCGGGTTGGCCTCCCGGCATGGCTATGATTTCGGCGGGATCGACTTTAGTCTGGCGCCCTTCCCTGAAGAGGCGCGCAGCGTGGGGACTGCGCTGGAGGCCATCGGCATACCGGCGGTCGGAGGGCACGGAACCCTGTTTGCCGCCGCCTTGGTCGCAGAGTGCATCGATCGGGCCCGCTTTCCAAGCTGTGGGTTTTCAGGGCTCATGTTGCCGGTGCTGGAGGATGTAACCCTGGCCCGTCGTGCGACTGAAGGTATCCTGACCATTGGGGACCTGCTGCTCTACTCGGCTGTCTGCGGAACAGGGCTGGATGTTGTACCCTTGCCCGGGGATGTAGCTCAGGAAGAGTTGACCGGCATCTTGCTCGATGTGGCAGCGCTGGCGGTTCGCCTGAACAAGCCGCTGACCGCGCGGCTGATGCCGCTGCCAGGGTTGGCTGCGGGCGATCCGGTGGTTTTTGACTTTGCGTATTTTGCCAGCAGCGGGGTGATGGAAACCAAACGGGTTGGAGCGGCCGGACTATTATCCGGGCGGGACCGGATTGTACTGGCTCCTCGCTAGCGAGGGCTCAATCTCGGGCCAACCAATACCACGCAGATCGAGCGCCCTGATCTTCCCCGATGACGGTCTGCGTCAGTATGAATTCGGGGGCAAAGAGGGTAGCCACGTTCTTTTGGCTGATACCGCGATTCTTGCCGCGCCGTGTCCCGGAAACCCACGCGTACAACATGTAGCGGCCGCCGGTGCACAAGAGATGAGCCAGTTGGTTCGCGTATCTCTCTCTGCCCGCCGGCTTTAGCGAGTGCAGACAGCCGATGTCCAGCGCAAAATCATACGGGCCGGTGATGCCCTGCATATCCAGGACGTCCGCCACGCGGAAATCGATTTCCAGGCCGGCTTGAGCTGCCTTGCGACGAGCGGTGCGAATCGCCTTGGGGGAGAAATCGACGCCCGTCACCGTCCAGCCATGACGTGCCAGGGTGATAGCATTGGTGCCGGTTCCGCAGCCCAGGTCGAGCGCTCGGCCGGTTGGAGCGCCCCCCTCCATTCGCGGCAGGAGCGTGTTGGCGGCAAACTCTACCACCTCGGGTGGGGTGATGTTGGTATCCCAAGGGGTTCGGCCGCGCCAGTAACTCCACTCAAAGAGCCAACGGGGTAGATTCAGAATCTTCATACACTAACGGCCGGTAGAGTCAGGGGAGCGGGGAACCCGCCTGATCACTCTTCCTCGTCGCCGGACCATGCCCGGCCGATTGAGGAGAGCTGAGGATACCGGTGCTGCACCTGCAAGTAGATCCAGCGAACCGTTCGCGCCGGCGGGCCAACCTGCTGGGGTGCTGTTGGCGTCAACTGGTAGAATGGCTCTCGATCGACTATCTTGTTCCACGCATAGGTGGCCAGCACACGACCCGTGGCGACGACCGGCGCCGCCAGAACCGCACCGGGCAGGCCAGCCACCCTGGCTCCTATCACCACTCCCAGTACCACTGCTACCGGGGGCAGATCAATGGCTTGTCCCACAATCCGTGGCGTGATGATATTGCCTTCCAGTTGTTGGATGAGAAAGTAGAGGCCAAGGACGATGACAGCAAAGGTCAGGTTGCTGATGTTCAGACTGATCAAGTAGGGGGATGTCGTTCCCTGAACTAGGGCCACCACAACCGCCGGGATGAGCGCCAGAATCGGTCCCAGGCTGGGGATGAGGGCG
>DAOUVM010000244.1 GCA_030667645.1 Ardenticatenales bacterium
CTCCGGCCGACGGGGCTGCTCGCCAGCGACGATCCTCTCCGGTGATTCCCTGGGCGGTCCAGGCCAGTTGCCCGATCTGGTCCCAGGTGAGTTGCCGGCCGTCAAAGGAGCGTCTGCTTTTTCGCGTGGTGATCGCTTCTTCCACCGAGGCAGTACCGCTCAATCTGGGGGTAGGCAGAGTCATCACTTTTTCAGGCATCATCACTTTCCCTCTACCCGGCGCCGCTTCCCAGTGTCGTTTCAATGTGCTGGATCACCGCCTGTGCCACATCCACCCCGGTGGCGGTCTCGATTCCCCGCAATCCGGGAGAGGAGTTCACCTCAATCACGGCCGGTCCATTCCTGGTCATGATCAGGTCCACTCCGGAAAAGCACAGTTCGTGCACCTGGGCGGCCTTGACTGCCAGCTCTTGGATCCCATCTTCTAGCGGAAACGGCCGCGCCGTTCCCCCGAGGTGCAGGTTGGCGCGGAAATCGCCCGGTGCGGCCTCTCTCTCCATAGCGGCGACTGCTTTTTGTCCCACGACAATCACCCTGATATCCCGGTTGCGCGCCTCTGCCACGTATTCCTGAACCAGTGTGTACTGCTGAAAACCGGAAAGCACGGAAAAAGCCCGGCGAGCGGCTAGCTGGCTGAATGCCAGGACTACACCTCTGCCCTGCGTCCCGCGGCGCAGCTTGAGCACTACCGGCAATCCTCCCACCGCCTCTATCGCCTGCTCGAGTCCTCTGGATTGACCTACCATTGCTGTGCGCGGCACCCGGATGCGTCTCCCGTGCAGCAACTGCATGCTCATGAGCTTGTCCCGCGAGCGGGCGATACCGATTGCCGGATTGAGCGTCCAGAGGCCCCACTGCTCGTACTGCCTCACTACAGCGCAGCCGAACTCGGTGATTGATGTGCCAATCCGGGGAATGACGGCCGTTCGAGCCAGGTCAGTATCCTGTTCCCCCGGCGCCGACAAGGGATTCAACTCGATGGTGCGGCTCAGCGGGTCCACAATGTCGGGCTTGTGGCCGCGCTGCTCTGCTACCTGAGCCAGGCGGCGGGTGCTGTATAGGTTGGCTTGGCGGGATAGGATGACGATGCGCACGATGACCAACTTTAGCACATTGCCGGCCGCCTGTAAAGCGCACGCGCGGTCCACGAGATGATGGCAGCAATGCTCAGTTTACACCCCTATCCGGCGGGTTCGTGGGCATTCTAGCCCGCGAACGGGCAAGGCAATGTCCGAATGGAAACAGTAGAGCGCACTGGGAAAGGGACGAATTCTGCGGCCCCCTCGCCATTGAGGAACGGAACGTCCGAACGGGCACACCCGCACTTTGGGAATATGCTTCCGTTTTCATGGTGATTCACGGGTGGAGCGGTCACAAAACCGCCAAGTTGTTTTTGATCAAGTGCTAGAACGAAAAACGGGATCCGGCCGTGGCCTTCATGAGGTTGGTCAGGGTGTCCCTAGTGTGACTTGGCATGGCATAAATGCTGGAAATGACATACAATTTGCTTTGGATTTCGATTGGTTCCTCCATCTGGCTGACCAGAGAAGGGCGTTTCTCGGGATGGTGAGCCGCCGCAGATGTGTCGCGCCTCGGGACTGGTGTTGCTCCGGCAGCAAGACACAGGATTAACTGCAAGATCACTCTTTTGTTTGTTGGAGGCTGTGCATGGCAAAAGGAAGGATTGTAATCGATGAAGGACGGTGCAAAGGGTGCGAGTTATGCATTTCAGTGTGCCCTCCCGAAATCCTCGTCGTCTCTTCCCGGCTGAATGAGCGCGGGTATCTGGCGGTCGAGGTGATGGACATGGATCGATGCACCGGCTGCAGCCTGTGCGCCGTCATCTGTCCCGATGTGTGCATTACCGTCTACCGTCAGGTTCCGGCTCGCAGCAGGTAGGAGAGCGCAATGGCAAGAGAGCTATGGAAGGGAAACGAAGCACTGGCCGAAGCTTCGGTCCGGGCCGGGCTGGTGGCCTATTTCGGCTACCCGATCACACCCCAGACTGAACTGCTGGAATATCTCTCCCTTCGGATGGTCAAACTGGGACGTGCTTTTCTCCAGGCGGAGAGCGAGCTGGCTGCCATCAACATGGTCTATGGAGCGGCCTGCACGGGCGTGCGGGTGATGACGTCCTCTTCCAGCCCCGGCATCAGCTTGATGCAGGAAGGGCTGTCTTACATCGCCGCCTCTGAGGTGCCGGTGGTGCTGGTCGACATTATGCGCGGCGGCCCCGGTCTGGGAAACATTCAGCCCAGCCAGGGCGACTATTTTCAGGTGACAAGGGCCGCCGGACATGGGGATTTCCATCCGCTGGTGCTGGCGCCGGCAACCGTCCAAGAAGCCGTTGACCTGGTCTACCTGGCGTTCGACCTGGCCGAGAAGTATCGAACGATTGTCATTGTGGTGGCGGACGGGAACATTGGCCAGATGATGGAGCCGGCCGAGATGCCGCCCATGCGGAAGGTCAAGAAGGACCGGCCGGATTGGGCCTTGACGGGCGCGGACGGCCGAGAGCACCGGATCATCACGTCGCTGGAACTGGGGGCTGAACGACTCGAAGCGCTCAACCTTCGGCTACAGAAAAAGATCGCGCGAATCAGGCAGGCCGAGGTCCGCTATCAGGAACACAAGGTCGAGGATGCTGACATTCTGATCGCCGCTTTTGGGACGATGGGACGCATTTCCCAGACCGCGGCCGAGATGGCGCGGGCCAAAGGGATCAAGGCCGGCGTGTTCCGCCCGATCTCCCTCTTTCCTTTTCCGGATGAGCGGCTGGAAGAGCTGTCCCGGCAGGTCAGCAGGATCCTGGTCGTGGAGATGAATGCCGGGCAGATGTTGGATGATGTCAGGCTGGCGGTGGGCAAGGATTTTCCGGTCGAGTTTTACGGTCGCATGGGCGGTGTTGTTCCCTTGCCGGATGACGTGTTGGAAGTGGTGGAACGGATTGGCGCGGAGTTGAATGATGAACAACGCTGAGGAAAAGCTGGTTTTCGAGCGGCCCCGGTCGCTGACTGATGCGCATACTCACTATTGCCCGGGCTGTACTCATGGGATCGCGCACCGCCTGGTGGCGGAGGCTTTGGATGAGTTGGGACTGCGCGAACGAACCCTTGGCATTGCGCCGGTAGGGTGCGCCGTGCTGGCGTACTATTATTTTAACGTGGACATGGCCGAGGCGGCCCACGGCCGAGCGCCGGCCATGGCGACGGGGATGAAGCGAGCCAATCCGGACAAGATACTCTTTACCTACCAGGGCGACGGTGACCTGGCCGCCATCGGCGCCGGTGAAATCGTCCATGCTGCCGGCCGCGGAGAGAACATTACCGTGATCTTTATCAACAATGCGATCTATGGGATGACGGGCGGGCAGATGGCTCCGACGACGCTGGAGGGGCAAAAGACCACTTCTTCCCCGATGGGCCGGGACATTTCGATTGCCGGGCACCCGCTCCGGATGTCAGAACTGCTCGCAACTCTGGACGGCGCGGCCTATGTCGCGCGCGGGTCGCTGCACGACCCGAAACACATTCGGCGGGCAAAAAAGGCAATCCTGACCGCGTTCAAGGTGCAGCAGGCCGGCCTCGGGTTCTCTATGGTGGAGTTGCTTTCTGCATGCGGCACCAACTGGAAGATGGACCCAGTCGAGGCGCTGGGCTGGATTAAAGACAACATGGTTCCCTACTTTCCGCTGGGTGACTATAAGGTCACCGATGCGGTCAAGAATCTCTAGGGAGGGAAAGATGCACCAATCAATCGTTTTTTCCGGGTTTGGCGGTCAGGGTGCGCTCTTTGCCGGACAGGTTCTTACCTACGCGGCGATGGATACCGGCCGTCACGTCACCTGGATACCCTCCTATGGGCCCGAGATGCGGGGAGGGGTTGCGCGCTGTACCGTCATTGTATCGGATGACGAGATCGGCTCCCCGATTGTGCGTAATCCCGATGTAGCCGTGGTGTTCAACAACCCTTCGCTTGAAAAGTTCCAGACTGAGGTCAGATCGGGCGGGTTGATGGTCGTCAACAGCTCGATGATCAATGTCTCGGTCGACCGAAGCGACATCAGGACTCTCTGGATTGCGGGCGGGGAGATCGCCATCGAGCTGGGGGATGTTCGGATGACGAATATGGTGCTACTCGGCGCGATGCTGGCGGCCAATCCGGTGGTTGAATTGAGCGCCGCGGAGCAAGCGCTCCGCGACCACCTGCCCGAGCGCAAACAGCACCTCGCGGATCCCAACGTCGAGGTTCTGCGGCGGGGCTATCGGACCGCCACGAAGGAATAGAGCACTTGTCGAGGAATAACTTTAGTTTTCAATGGTGATTTACGGGTGGAGCGGTCACAAAACCCCCAAGTTGTTTTTTGACAGGTGCAGAGTGTCGATAGGGATCAAGTACAACCCAGCCCGCGGCGGTTGCACCCCATTTCAAGACGCGGCCGGCTTGGGTGACAACCCTCAATCCCTCCCGTGCCCTGTGTCACTGGGCGTGATGTGAGGATTTGTGGGATTGTGGTATCATCTGATGTTCCGCGCGCCTGTGGAAAGAGACTGTCGGTTGGTGCGTACGCCTGAGGCGGTCGGCTAGAGTTTTCCATCCAAGGACATTCAAAGGAGAGTGCAGTTCCCATGGCAGAGCGAAAATTGGTTACCATTGATGGCAACGAGGCCGCCGCCTACGTTGCTCACAAGGCCAGCGAGGTCATTGCGATTTATCCGATTACGCCGTCCAGCGCCATGGGAGAGCATGCAGATGCCTGGTCGGCCGTCGGTC
>DAOUVM010000023.1 GCA_030667645.1 Ardenticatenales bacterium
ATCGTGGTCCTTGCCTGCCACATGAGACGATCGCGTCAGGGTAAGGACAGTCTTGCCCAGCGGGGCTTGCTTGGTATTGCGCTGGCAGCCGCCACACTGTCTGGTACAGCCACTTTCCGCCGCGCAGGACCACTGCCGCGCGACCGCGAGATCGGCTTGCGCCATTCCGGGCAAATATCCGGTCACACGCTGTCTCACCTGTTCCACGATATGATCAGGAACCGGCGTGGCCGGTTGGCCGGCCAGCTCCTTGGCACAGACCCTCGCTGGATGGGTCGCAAGGACTTTTCTTCTGCGCACGGTTTTCTTTTTGATTTGCGCACCACGAGCGGATGGGGGCGCCTCTAGCGATGGATCGCCATAATAGACAAAGCTGATGAGCGTCTTTTGATCTTCTCCATCCAGGTATCCCTGGCGTCCGTTCAGATACTGCGCAAAGGTCACTTTGGCCTGCTGGAGAGCGACGCCGCCAGTCCGGCCGGCCATGATCTCCTGCCAGAAAAACGATGCCAATAGATCGGCCGCCTCGGGCGTAGAGTTCAGGCCTCCATAGGCAATGCAGGTGGAACCAATGAACATGAGGGTACGCGAGTCCAAGAATTTCAGGCAGAGGGCGGTTTCCGCGCTCTTGGCTTCAGCCAGGGCGCCAAAACAGGCTTCCGAGAAGACAACCTCTGGCGCGCCACCCAGCGAGTCGATATCTTCCGGCCGCAGGGCAACTGGGTACGCAGGATAGTCTGCCGGGAAAGCAGGATCTCGCTGCCCGTACCAATTGGGTCCATCGGCGATCCCATGCAGATTAAAGTATCCATAGCGGGACCGACCCAGCGGGAGGTTGCCGAACTCGGCCGCGGTCAGGGGCGGGCAAGTGCGCAGGCGCCGGGCGGACCCAATCGTGCTAAAGACGGTCAGCGAGGCTTTGCGCCAGATGCTGGCCGAGTATCCAAAACTCGCCTCCACGCTCGTGCCGCTGCTCCGGAAAAGCTGGAACAACCTCTCCAACAGGCGTGCAAACCACCCGCGCTGTGCCCGTCGCGAGGCGTTATGAGCCGCAATCGCGGTCTCGATACTCCGCATCAGCAACGTCGGGGCCGCCTCAGGAGTACCGCCCACGCCATCGGGCAGCCGCCCAACAGCTCGCTGGGGAACGAAATAATTCTCGTCGCGGCACGCATAGGGGTTGTCCGAGAGCACATCCTGGTCGCCATCATCAGTAGGATTGGGTAGCCGATGGTATGCAATCACATCCCCCCCACCCACCAGCAGCACCCAGCCTACCTGCTGCTTCTGTCGCTCCAACTGACTGTCGAGTTGGTCCAGCAGCAGTTTCACCGCCCACGGATCGGCCGGATCTACAGGGTCGAGTTCGAACGAAGCCAGACTGGCCGCATCATCAATGTAGATCACACCGGCCGGCACCTGAAGTCTGGACTCGGCCGCCTTGGCAAGCGACTGAAGCCCTCGATCGATCTGTTCCCACCCATCGTCGCCGTATTTGACGCGGAGAGGCTCTCTGCTGCAGATGATCGCATAGATAGGCCTCAGCGGAACTCTCTTCTCCTTGGCCCCACCGACCCGGGATTCTACGTCTCCGCTCAGTCGATTGATCTCCGCCTGGATGCTGACGAGAGTCTCCTGAACCAGCGAAAAGGTCGACTGAGATGATGAAGCAGAGGAGGAGGAGGCAGGGGAATCCGGGCGATCGTCCAGAGATCGAGATCCGGCAAGAGCGCCCCGTCCGTTGCTGGGCAGGGATGGGTCGGAATCCGTCGGCAACGCTGCGGGCTCTGGAAGCAGGTTCAGGCCCAGAGCACTGGCGAGAGGGTATGGAAGCGGGCCCGTCCCACCAGGAATATATGCCGGGGGCCAAGCCCCCACATAGGGTCGATCTTCGTCCCAGATCCGCCTGGCCACTGTGCCGCCGGGATCCAGGGATACGGCCTGATGTATGTGCGCGACAGCGGCAGCCTCCTCCCCCAGCCCCATCAAACAGTCGGAAAGGATCAGGTGCGCCTTGACCAGCCGTGGGTAGGATGACAGCAATTGCTCTGCCAGATCCCTGGCCATTCCCATCTGCCCCCCGCGCCAGGACTCTTCCAGCTCACTCAGCGATGGGATCAGCGCCAGGAAATTCGCCTCGGCCGTATGCACCGATTTGTCCGGCCGCCGCTGATCCGCAGCGGTGCCAGGACCTCCGTCAGTACCTCTGCGAGGCGACGGTAGACTGGGCGCTCGATCAGCCATCCGGGCAAGCTGGGCTCGACCAATCGGGTTGCTGGGCGCCACTTGCCGCAGCGCCGCTGCGGTTGCCCAGGTCAACTCGACGTCGCCATCCAGTTCATGCAACCGGATCTTGAGCGCCAAGGCGGCGCTGTTCTCCGGGTCTGTGTGAAGCACCTCGCGCAGAACGCGCTGTGCTTCTTCTCGATCACCATCGGCCAGCAGCGCCTCTGCCAGCAGCACCGTCATCGTCAGGTGACCCGGCTGCTCCATCAACCACCGCTCGGCTGTCCGTCTGGCAAAGCCGGGCTGCTGACAGGTTGGGTCCAGAGCTGCTTTGATGATATTCAGGGCAAACTGATAATCCATCGATTCACCGGTCCGTTGACTGCCAAACACTCATCCGCGCCCCATCTCGTTGGTGATAGAGATGGCAACAACGGCCGAGAGCTGCTTGTGCGCGTCCTGGTCTCCTGGGTCAAGGGAGATCACTTTCTCAAAGGCCTCGATAGCCATCTGATACTCCTTGCGCTGCTTGTATGCCAGACCCAACTCATAATGCACTCTTGCGTTCTCCGGCTCGAGTGCTGCCGCCCGGTGAAGCGCTTCCAGTCGCTTTCCGCGCTGATTGCGCTGTTTGTAAACGCTGGCGGCCTGTATCCAGAGGGCAGCCGTAGGTGCGACCGCAATTATCTTTACCAACCAATCGAGCGCCTGGTCCAGTTGCCCTTCATCTTGCAGAAACCGTGCCAGTTGCAGCGAATATCCTGGATTGGATGGCGCGACTTTGGCAGCTTGCTGGTAGGCCTGCCGCGCCGGATCGCGATTCCCCAGTTCCTGGTGGACATCGCCCATTAGCGCAAAGACGGTAGCCAGATCAGGAGCCACCTGGGCAGCGCGGTCCAGGTTCTGAATCGCCTGTTCAGGCGAACCCAAGGCGCGATGCGCCCTGGCGATCTGCAACAGGTAATGGGCGCGTTCGGCTGCTGGGGCGCTCGCTCCATTTCCAGCTAGGACAGCGGCCTTTCGAAAGCTGGTGAGGGCCTCCTGCCAGTTGCCCTTGGCCGCCTGCCACTCGCCCAGGCCAGCGTGTGAAGCAGCAAGATTGGGGCGCTGGTCAAGCGCCGACTCGACATGGCGGCCAGCCTCATCCAGTTCACCCATTGCCAGCAGCGCCTGCGCCCACCCAAGATGGTGCTCATGACTATCACCTGCGGCCGGCACACCTCTGGTGCGCGATCCGGCCGACTCGAGTTCGACGGCGCGAGCAAAGCACTCTGCGGCCGCGTCCGGGCACCCGGTGGCGAGCAGCAGCTTCCCCAGAATGCCCCACCAGCCCGGGTTCTCCGGCTCCAGTTCCAGCGCCGCGCGCCAGAGCGGGATCGCCTCTTCCAGCCGTTCCAGATCGGCCAATACCAGAGCCAGCCCCGCCTTGGCGTCGGCGCTCTGTGACTCGGGTTGGAGTTCGACAGCCACTTCTGCGTAGGGCAGGGCAGCGACGGCCTCTCCCTGTTCCCGCAACCACCCCGCGAGTGTTTGCTGCCACTTGGCCACTGACGAATCGCATTCTACTGCACGGCGGAGGAGATCAATGGCGCCTCCTATCTCCTCGGCGGCATGACTGGCCATCGCGCAGTGATAAAGCAGTGTCGGATTCTCAGGAAACTGGTCCACCAACCGCTCCATCAGCGTGAGCGCGGTTTTGGGTTGCCCGGCCGCCAGATACGTCTGGGCCAACTCGATGGCCGTTCCGACGTCGTTAAGAGCTATGCGAATGGCGGCTGACAGCACGTCCCGACTGGCATCCAGCGAACCCGTCATACGGTAGGCAACACCCAGCGCACGCTGTGCATTCAAATCGGTGGAGGCCATCTCGCCAGACGCCAGTGAATAGGCCTCTAGTCCAGCAATGGCCTCATCTATCCGGCCGACCAGCAGATGTGCCCTGGCCAGATCACGCTGCTCTTGGAGAGTGTCTTGCCCAACCAGCCAGGCAGCGGCTTGCTCAATGCCGGTGCGGTCAGCCGGGACGTTGACGCCGGAACGGCGCAAGAAATCGGCCTCTTCGCCCAACTCGACCAGGACCGCCGCCAACTGCTTTTTCAGCAGGTCATCGTCCGGCGATCGCTCAAGCGCTGCCCGCAATGATCGCTCGGCATCGGGAAAGCGGCCAGCGCGAGCATACAGCTTGCCCATCTGTCCCAGCAGCGTCACGGCCTCGTCGTCATCCTCCGGGTCGCGCACCAACTCCTGCCAGACCAGGAGCGCGTCCGCATCCCGACCGTGATCTGTAAGAGCAGCGGCGAGTTGGAGTCGGTAGGCTCGCTGTTCCGGAGCCAGTTCGGCCGCCTGTTGGAATGCATCTATTGCATCCTCTGCTCTGCCCAATCGACTTGCCAAAGCGCCGACGAGGCTGTGGGCCTCCGGGTCACGGGGAATGCACTGGAGAGCATTCGCCAAACATTCTTGAGCTTTCTCCAGCTCGGCAAGTACCAACGCGACACGGCCGGCCTCCCGCCACATCGGGCCAGGATCGCCGTCACCTTCGGATGCTCGGACGGCCGCGCGCTCGAACATCGCCAGAGAGCCGGCGGGATTGCCCAACCGATGGTAGACGTGCGCCAACTGGTCCATGATGCCCACATCCTCGGGAGCTAGCCGAAGCGCCTGCTCCCACGCCTGGGCCGCCTCTGCAAACCTGTCAAGCTCTCCGTAAATCCTTCCTATCGATGCCTGGTGCTCGGGGTTCGCGGGCTGCAGGCGCGCTGCTGCCTGGTAGGCAGCTAGTGCCTTTGCCGGATTACCCAGCGCGGCTGAGGCGTCACCCAGTCTGGCCTGCGCGACCGGATCGTCCGGGTTCTGATCAACCGACCGGCCAAAGGCCTCCGCACCGGCCTCGCCCTGCCCCCAGCCCACCAGAATCTCGCCGAGCTTCCAGAGTAGCTCGGGCTGCCGGCTGTCCTGAACCAGGTCACACAGCAGCCGGACAGCACCGGCCTGGTCTCCGCGTGCCCATCGCAGCATCCCCTGCTCCAGACACAGGTGTTCGCTGTTGGGAACAGCCTTCTGAGCGCGGGCGATCGCCTGATCGGCGGCCACGAAATCCTCCGCATGCCGCGCTGCTCTGGCCCACGACATCAGCCGCTCAGGAGCGTCGGGGGAAAGACCCGATGCCTGTTCACGAATATGAGCAGCGTCTTCCCACCATCCGGCCGCCTCGAATACCTCCGCCAGCGCATCCTTGACACTCGGGTCGTGCGGCAGTTTATCGGCGGCCTCACTGAGGGCGGTAATAGCAACCTCATGCTGGCCCAGATGAGAGGAGACCACTCCAATGCGATGCTGGAGCTGCGGATTTGTGGGGTTCATTCGGGCGGCCGTCCAGTAGGCATCCAAGGCGGCATCCCAGTCGCCTTTGGCCTCCAGCGCCTTTCCCAACCACTCCTGGGCGGCTTCATCCTTGGGCAATTGGGCAACCGCAGCATGGAGCATTGCAACCGCAGCCTGAGCGTCATGATCTGCAAGACAGAGACGGCCACAATCAAGTAGGACAAGGCCGTCGTCCGGGGCCAGGGCAGCGGCCTGCCGGGCAGCCGCCGCAGCGCCAGCCACCTGCTCTGTCCCGTCCAGTGCCAGGGCCAGTGCATGGTATGCAGTTCCATCCGCGTCTGGTTGAGCGACAGCTTCCTCAAGTTTGGCAACTGCCATCTCGTGGTGTCCGAGTGCGTTCAGGACCCGGCCGAATCGAGCAAGCATGGCGCCTGATCGATCGCCCGCTTCATACATTCGGTGAAACATCGAGTGTGCTTCGGTTAGCCGGCCGATCTGCTCATAGAGTGTCCCCAGAATAAAGAATACCGGCCCGGCTTTTTGCTCCCCGACCGCCTGAATCGCATCTTCCAGAATCTGTTCCACCTGGTTAATCTGCTCTTGGCACTGACACGATTCGGTTCCGTCGCCATCGGACTGGCAGGCGCATGTGTGATATCGAGCCAAAGCCAGCCAGGCATCGGCCGGCTGCAAACCAGAACCCGGCGCCTCCGGCAGACAAGTGGCCCGCCTCAGATGATAGAGGGCCTCTTCGTTCTGGTTCAATGCGGCAAAGGCCTCTCCCATCAACACGTGCGTCTGCACCGAGTCCAGTTGAAGGGCCAGGGCAGCGTGCCCAGCATGAATGGCTGTTCTCCACTCCTGGGCGGCGTGTGCCGTGGTCAAATACTCTTGCAGAACTTCTGGATTCTGCGGCTCAATGTGCGCTGCCTCGGTGACCGTCTTGAGCGCTATAGTCATGTCGCCCCTTGAGCGCTGAATCGATCCCAGCCGGAGTAGGGCGGAGACGCGCCGCGCGTCCGTTTCCAGAGCAACAACTTGCCGGAAGCAGTTCTCGGCTGCAGACAAATCGGCCTGGCGGACATACATATCCCCCAGCTCCCCGTACCATGCTACACTGGCCGGCAAGGCGGCGACTGCCTGCTCCATCAGAGGGATGGCCGCTTCTATTTCGCCCACATCAGCCAGCACACGAGCGACCTGATAGTGCTGTTCCGGCGCATCGGACAGCTCAGCCGCCTGGCATGCAGCGGCGATGCCTGCTTCACGCTCGTCGAGTCCCGCCAATGCGCGAGCCCGTTGCATAAGCAATGGGTGGTCCTGGTCTGCCTGGTTGGGCGGCGCTGCATTGAGCAGATCAAGCGCATCCTCGTATTGGGCGGCTGCGTTGAGAGCAGCAGCGGCAGCGGCCCGCAGTTCAGAGCTTTCGGGGGTCAATTGCAGCCCAAGGCGATATGCGTCCTGTGCAGCGGCGGGATCAAGCTGGGCATGATGAATCCGGCCCAGTTGAAGGGCTAGCGCGGAGACGAATGCCTTTCCGTTCCCCCACGCACTCTCTAGTTCGCGAATAGCGGTGGTTGACTCACCGGCTACAGCCGCGAGCCCCCGGTGAAGATGACGGACAGCCGAAGCTGCCAGATGCTCTGCACCCTGACTGTCAGAGGGCTCGGGAAGCGCGTGAAATAGCTGTAGGGAGAGGTCGGCCGCACAGACGGTTGCACCTGTGTCGCCCAGCGCCTGTATAAAGGCCAGTGCTTGGGCCGTACTCAGGCCATCCACGATAGGCTGGGCGGCCGAGATCACCTGCGCAGCATCGGCTCTAGTGTGGTTGAGAAGGAGAACCCTGGCCGCCGTCATGGGGCGATCACGGCCAACATCAACCATCCACTGGGTGTCAGTCGGTTGTGATGAGGTGCACGAAGCAAGGTCATACAGGCAAACGAGCACCCCTTCAGGCCCATCCAGCGCAGGAGCCAAGGACTGTGCACTCGCAGGATCGGCGGACTCTCCCTCCTCCGCCAGACCATGCAGGTGGTATAGGGCGCAACAAGTATCCCGCACCAATGTGTGAACCAACATGGTGTCCGTCCCCTCACCCAAGCTGATGCTGGAATCCTCGCCAGCGGCCCGGAGGAGCAAGGGCCTCCCCGCATTCAGCAGCCAGGCCTCGGCCGCCGCATGATCATCCAGGCCTTGCCAGACACCAATGGCAGACAATGCAACGCGGGCCGGCCGCCACCACAGAGGCTCGTTCTGGTTGGCTGCTTCCAGCAGCACCCCCAGGACAGCAGGCTGGTGGGCAAGGTCCCACACTGGCCGATAACCGCGCAGAGAGAGCTGGATCTCGGCCGCACGCTTTCGATCCTGGACGGCTTCGGCAATGCGATCGGACAGGGCGACCGCCGTTGAGCTAAAGGGGGGATGCTGCATCTGTCAAGTCCTCTTCTATCTCCACCCGAGACCCGCTCGGGCAGAGTTCGGGAAACTCTACCACACCAGGCGAGACACCATCAGGTAGGCAGCCACCATCATCACCGTTCCCGTGAAGCACAGAAAGACGCCGATGCCAACTGCGGTACGCACCAGTTGGCTGACAGCGTCGACCAATCGGGCCGCTGCGTCAAGCGCCGGGGCAACAGCCACATCCCCCAATCCCTTCTGACTGAGTTGGACTGAGTGAAGTGACAGCTTTCGGAGCGTCTGTTGGTAATCAGGCGCCAACATGGTGCGCAAACCCATCAGGAGAGCTGCAAACCCGGTCAATCCTAACATCGAGGCAAGCACAAGAACAACGATTTCGGCTGAGAATACTGGATCGATCATTGTTGACTCCATTTCTGCTATTGAATCCGGGAACACTATCCGCCACCCATGACAGGTGCAGAAAACGTGCCAGGACGATCAGCCCGGGGAGGTGTCTGAAAACAGAATGCTGTTCTCTCGATAGTCCCGCCCGCAGCAGGAAGAACCGGCGGGGGGATCAGAACGGGAACGGCGGAGAGACGTGGGATGTCGCTAGGCGACTAGAGGGCGTGTGGCTGGCTCGCGGAAATCGGCCGATCCGGGGGAGGCTAGATCGAACGGGACAGAGAGCCGCTCCCGACGACGACTGCGGTCACACCTGGCCAACAATCTCGCGGGGGAGATGAGACAGCTCGATCTGCTCTCCGCTGCAAAAGACAACCCCCCGTTCAACAGCGTTGCGCAGTTCGCGGATGTTGCCAGGCCAATCGTGAGAGTTGAGGGCACTCAGGGCATCCGGCCCAAAGCCGGAGATACTCTTGCCCATCTCCTGGTTAAAGCGGTTGAGGAAAAACGCTGCAAAGAGAGGTGTATCTCCCTCTCGCTCTCGCAGGGGGGGGAGGTGAATACGCACCACACTGAGCCGGTAGTAGAGGTCTCGCCGAAACTGCCCCTTTTGCATGGCATCGTCCAGATCCCGATTCGTCGCTGCAAGAAGGCGGATATCGACCGGAATGTCGCGAGTTCCCCCCACGCGGCGGACCATCCGCTCCTCAATCACGCGCAGGATCTTGGCTTGCATCTCCGGCGTCATCGAGCTGATCTCATCCAAAAAAAGCGTCCCGCCGTCAGCCACTTCGAACAGACCCTTCTTTTGTTTGCCAGCACCGGTATAGGCGTTCGTCTCGTGACCAAAAAGCTCGTTCTCCAATAGATGCTCTGGCAAGGCTGCGCAGTTGATTGGGCGGAACGGTTGCCCGCTACGTTCGCTTTTTCTATGGAGCATGCGAGCAACCACCTCTTTTCCGGTTCCGCTCTCACCGGTCAACAGCACGGTGCTGTTGGTGGGCGCTACCTTGTCAATGTCCTCGGCCACCTTGCGCATCGCGGCGCTCTGACCCACAACCCATCCGGAATCGGTCGCGCCGGACTCCTGGCGGAGGTGTTCCAGCTCCCGGCGAAGGGTCACTGTCTCGGCCATCCGCTCCAGATGCGCCCGCAATTCGTCGATTTCCACCGGCTTGGTGAGATAGTCGTAAGCACCCGCCTTCATCGCTGCCACAGCGTTATCAATTGCGCCGTGTGCAGTAAGCATGACAACGGGCAACCAGGACTCATTCTGGCGCAACTCCCTCAGCAGCGCCAGGCCTTCGCCGTCGGGAAGCACTCTATCAAGGATGATGATGTCTATCCAACTGACCGCGAGGTGCTGCCGGGCGGCAGCCAAAGAGTCGGCCTCAAGAACCTCGTATCCATCGCGGCGCAGCGTCTTGGACAGAAAGGTGCGAAGATTGATTTCGTCATCCACGAACAGAATCGTTTTACTCAAGCAGGTCGTCCTCAAATGGTATCGTCATCACAAAGATGGTACCGATTCCAAGCCAGCTATTGGCCTTTAGAGTGCCGTTGTGCTGGCCGACAATTCTGCGTGCAACTGCCAGACCCAGTCCGGTCCCACCCTTCTTGGTGGTGAAAAACGGATCAAAGATTCGCTCCAGCTTCTCGGGCGGAATCCCCGGCCCCGAGTCGCCCACCTCGACCTGCAGTACTCGCCGACTGTCAGAGGAATCGCTTGATGACGTACCAATGACGGCCGCTGTTACGGTCAAGTGCCCGCCCCCGGTCATTGCATGTATGGCGTTGATGATCAGATTTTCAAAGACCTGCTCTATCTGTACTCGATCAAGAAGAATACGGGGCAGGTCGGGGTCGTACTTTTTTCTGACGGTGACCCCTCGCTCCTCAAGGAGCTTGGCCCTGCCAGCCAGCAATTGGTCCAGCAAGTCAGTAATACTCTGGGGGCTGGTCTTGAGTTCAGATGGCCGTGAGACCACGAGCGCGTCTTCAAGAAGCCGATCCATCCGGCGGATCTCTCCCTGAATTGTGTTCAGATCCTGGAGAATCGACTCGTCGTGGCTGAGAGCAGGTTCCAGGTAGTCCAGCCCGGCCTTGATGCTCCCGAGCGGGTTGCGGATCTCGTGCGCCAGAATCGATATCATGCGCTCCAACTGGGCGTTCTTTTGACGCAGGCCGTTTTCCATCTGCTCCATCTGTTCCGTCTGCTGCTCCACAAAGAACACCATCGCCCCGCGCGCAACGGGGCGGCCAACCCCACGCAGTGGCACAACCCGCAAGCGAGCAGTGAACGGATCACCAGAGCGCCGGTATAGAATGAGTTGACGAGTTTCCAGCGAACTGCCACCCGAGAGTACCCTCTGAACAACCTGGCCGATGTCGCCACGCGAGACCAGAACACCGTCAACGGGCAGCCCCACGACTTCATCAGGGGCATAGCCAAGCAATTGGCCGCCAGGCTGATTGCAAAAGACCACCTCCCCATCACAATCCAGAACAACAACACCCTCTGTGAGATGATTGATACTGCCCTTGAAACGGTGATCCAGTTCCTGGTTCTGTTGACGCAGAGCATCAGCCTGACGGAGTGCTTCCCGGTGATGAACAGCCATGGCCAGAGAGCGCAGGGAGACCCCAACCAGGGCCGGCTCTAGTTGGGAAAAGGGGCCGGAATAGGCAAGGACAAGCTTTGCGGAACAGCGGGGAAGGACGTAGACAAGTACATCTTGCCACCCTGCTTCCTGAGCCGCTTGGGCCCACACACTGCTGCCAACATCAGGGATGTAGGCCCGGATGACAGAAAACGGGCGGCCGCTCTCCCCGTCCAGCATGTTGGCCCTCAACTGGAATGGTGCACTGAGCGGGAATTGGTGGGCGGTCAGCAACTCCATCGCCCCGCCCGGCTGGGGCGTGACATACAGCCCGGCAGCATCAGCCCGAAAGAACTGGGTCAGAGTGCGCATTGCTGTGCTCTGCTGATCCAGGTCGGCCGCAAATAGCTGTTCCATGGCCTGCTGGAGGCGTTCAAACCCCTCTAGTAGGCGACTGTCTTCGACCTCCGGGCCTGCGATGCCAGCCTGCGGAACGGGCAATCGCCCCCCCGTGATCTCGGCAAGACGAGAAGGTTGACCAGGCTTCACGCGGAAACACACTCCTTCTGGCGAGCCCGGAGGTGCGCCGGGAGTATGCCCAGCATGTTACGGTACTTTGCGACCGTGCGGCGAGCAATCGGCCGTCCCATCGTTTTCAGTTGAGTTTCGATGGCGCCATCATTCAGAGGCCGATCCTCGTTGGCGATCATCTGACGTATCAACTCCTTGGTGGACTTGCCGCACTCGAAAAAGTGCGACAGGAGAACGATCCGTCCATCAGGTAGGGCGGCGGTCTTTCCATTCATGGCACGGCTGACGGTGGCTTCGTGTACGTCAAGCATCTCGGCAAGCTGGGTGCGGGTTAGCGGCCGGATGTGTTCGTCTCCTCCCCTGATCGCCCTCTCCTGATGGGTGACCAGCGCTTCCACAGCGCGTCTGAGTGTCCCCTGACGCTGGCGCAAGCACTTTATGAACAACTCTGCGCGTTCCGCCATCTCGCTCCAACTCTCCCGACCTTTCCCATTGGCGCCACGGATCATCTGCTTAAAACTGGGGCTCAGTCGAAGCCAACGCGAACTGATCGAAAAGATCTCGACCGCAAGTGCGCCATCCGCATCAAAATAGAAGACCATGTCCGGGCGGGTGCAGACCGTCGGAGAAGCCGGTCCTCGCCGGCGGGCCAGCTCGTCTTCCCACCCTGCCATAGCTGGATAGGGAGTGAGGTTGGCCTGGATAAAAGCGACAGCAGCAGAGATTTGACGAGCCGCGATCGGAACTCCGCTCCACCGGGCATGCAGAAAGTGATCCCAGAACTCGCTCAGCAAGCGGTGAGCGATCGGACGAAGCTCCTCTACCTCTGGCTCTGCAACAGGGAGCCCCTCCAGTTGCCGGAGCAAGCACTCTTGTGGACCGCGCGAGCCAACACCCAGCGGGTCTACCTGCTGCAACTGGCGTAGCACCCGTTCAACAACCGGCTGCGCCGCTCCCAGCGCCGCAGTCACCTGGTCCACCGTCACACCCAGGAATCCACGATCCCCTACCGACTCGGCAAGGTAAGCAGCGATGGGGATATCAGATGGCTCAAGCATGGGTCGAAGCTGGCTCATGATGTGGTCGGCGAGCCGAACAGGTTGAACGACACCCATCAACGGATCATAACCATCACTTCCGGATCGATCAACCTTGCCCTCCGGACGATGGCCAGAATCCACATTGATGATTGTGCCAGCCAGCAGTTCCCGCACACACTGGGGACACGGAGGGTTTTCTACCGGCGCGCCGCAACGGTGACAACGCTGCCCGTCGACCATTTCCAGGGCCGGGTTCTCGGCCAGTTCCGTCTGGACTTGCGCCTCCAACTCGGCATTGGTCAGTGTCAACAGGTGCGTTGTCACGATGATGTGCGTCGTGACCGTGGTCGTGGTGACCGGATACAGACCGAAATGCATGGCTAGTGGCCTCAGTATATCACCGAGCAAGCAACCTGGCAACAAGGTTGCACAAAGCGTGCCAGAACCTGAACGATCGAGCGCGGGTGTAAGGCGAGGCCATTGGCCTGGGGCGGCGGTTGAAGGTCGAACCCAGGTATTGCGAGCCCGAGGGATGCGGATACAATAGAACGGCAAAGGGAGAAAGTTGAATGCGAATGTCGGTAGTCGGTGGTGGGCTTGCCGGAAGCGAGGCGGCCTGGCAAGCGGCGGAACGTGGAGTCAAAGTCACCCTGTTTGAGATGCGGCCGGCTACCCGCACTCCGGCACACGTCACCGACAGCCTTGCCGAATTGGTGTGCAGCAACTCGCTGGGCTCTGGTCTACCCCATCGGGCGCCAGGAGTTCTCAAGGCAGAGCTTGAGCAATTGGGGTCCCTCCTGCTGGCCTGTGCGCGAACACACGCCGTGCCAGCGGGGACAGCCCTGGCGGTGGATCGGACCCATTTTGCCGACTCGGTTACCTGCGCTATCGAGTCCCACCCAAACATCTCGGTAAGGCGGGAAGAGGTCACGACGATCCTGGCCGAAGCAAACTCCCCCACCGTCATCGCCAGCGGCCCCCTGACCTCTGACAGCCTGGCCGAGGCCTTGCAGCAACTCACCGGCGGAAAGGCGCTCTCATTCTTTGATGCGCTGGCACCCATCGCAAACCACGACAGTATCGACATGGAAATCGCTTTTCGTGCTTCGCGTCATGACAAGGGTGGCAGCGAGGGAGACTATATCAACTGCCCGATGACAGAATCCGAGTACGAACGGTTCTGGCAAGCGCTCGTGGCGGCCGAACAGGCCCCAATGCGCGATTTTGAGAGGGAGCAGGCGCGCTTTTTTGAGGGCTGCCTGCCAGTAGAGGA
>DAOUVM010000156.1 GCA_030667645.1 Ardenticatenales bacterium
ATTTCCGCGCCACTCGGCATTTGGAATACATTTGGAACATTGGGGGACACGTTTTCAACGCTATTGGAACATGAGCATAGTATAAATAGGGCGTGAAAAGGGGACGGTTGAACGAAGTTCAGGAGGTTTTGCGTTGAACGACAAGCTGACAGGGAAGAGCATCCTTGTCCTCAGCGATAACGATCTGCTGGCCAGAGCGATAGAGCTGAATCTGGGTAAAACCTGGACTGTGCATGTTCTGCTCCTCACACCAGACTCGGCAGCGCGGCGGGGGAGTCGAGCCGGGATCGATTGCCACGCCGATCTCATTGTCGTGGCAATGAGTTCGCCGGCCAGCGAACCGGTGGTCGCGTTGTCAAGAGCGTCGCTCGGCGGGCGAATCGGGCAGGTGCCCATATTGATCATTTCCGACAGACCATTCGACTCCAATTCAGACGACCGGATCATCCATCTCGACTTTCCCTTTGACATCAACAGGCTCAGGGGCAAGGTCACCGAGATCCTTCAAGTTGACTCGAGCATATCCAGGCCCGCTCAACTACGGAAGGAGAGGCCCTCAAGCAGTGTCTGATCTCAGAGACGCAGCGAGTACCCATGACATCAAATCCACAAGACACCGGTGGCGCAGGGCACAAACACTCGGCAGCAAGGATAAGCTTCATGGCATTGGAAAAAGGCACAAGGACCTCATAGCATGAGCGAGATGCTGCGGGTGCAGGATGACGCGATTGAGCCCCCTTTGCCGATGGCGGCGATGTTGGGCGGGGATCTTGTCACCGGTATCGCCAATGTAGGCCAGCGACTGGCCATTCTGCTCGACTTGGGGGAGGCTCTCTCGCCCGAAGAGAAACACCGCCTGGCAGACATTCGGCAGGCTCACAACCAATCTTGCCAGCGGTGCGGCAGGCAAGAGAGCGCAAGCAATAGAAAAGGGCAAGATTGACACATGGAAGGCACTTTGACCTTTGACATTGATGCGGACGAGCTCGAGATCTTTATCGAGGACGTCAACGAGCTCCTGCAAGCAATGGAGACCGGCATTCTCCAGCTAGAGGAATCACCCGGCGGCGAGACGCTCAATTCGATCTTCCGCGCTGCTCATACACTCAAAGCTATGGGGGGGGCGGTCGGGCATCACTCGATGGCAGAGCTCACCCACACGGTGGAGACTCTGTTCGACCGCATGCGCGAAGGCGAGGTGTCTCCCACTCCAGGTTTGACCGATGAGCTGCTGAACATTGTTGACATCCTCAGGGCCCAGCGGGACGAGGTAATCAACCAACAGCCGAGTGGGATTGACGTCGCGGCCGTGCTGGATCGACTCCGCACACTCAGCCAGGCAGGGGAAGACGATGGCCCGGGAGACACACCGGCAGCTTTCCACACAGAACCAACTCTCACCCGAAGATCTGAAACAGGTCGAAACCCATCTAGAAGCAGGGCAAGCGATTCTGGAAGTGCACGCCTCGGTATTCGCCGCCGCCTTTGCCCCAGCCGCCCGGCTGATGCAAGCCATGATGGCGCTCGAAGACGCGGGCCAGGTGATCGCCCAGAAACCCACCCAGTCCGATCTATTCAACGATGACCACGACGGGCGCCTGTGGGCCGTCCTCGCCACCGACATGCCAGACACGGCCGTGATAGAGCTGATGGCCGACGTCACGGACTTGGGCGACATTCGCGTGCAGCCCTTTGAGATAGCAAGAGAGGACCAACCTGCAGAATCCAAAGCCATCAAGGCCGGAAAGGCGCCCGCCGCTTTGGCGACAACCACCGAAACGACAGTTCGCATCAGCGTGGAACGGTTGGATTCCCTGATGAACCTGGTCGGTGAAATGGTCACCGATCGGAACCGATTGACGCAGATTGAAGAGACGCTGCACACGAAATATGGCCGATCCGGCGTAGTAGGTGACCTTACCGACATGACTGGTCACTTTGGCCGCGTGATCGACCAGTTGCAGGAACAAGTGATGCGGGCGCGGATGCTTCCCATCGGCAACCTCTTTCAAAAGTTCCCCCGCCTGGTTCGGGATGTCTCCCGTGCGGCCGGCAAAGAGCTCGATCTGGTCATCAGTGGTGAGGCCACCGAATTGGATCGCTCGGTCATTGAGGGCATAGGCGACCCACTGATGCACCTGCTACGCAACGCAGCGGACCACGGAATCGAACTTCCCCAGGACCGGGTGGCGGCTGGCAAACCATCCACCGGCACGATCCATCTCACAGCCGAACATGTTGAGGGACAGATTATCATCACAGTAGCGGATGACGGCGGCGGGATCGATCCGGATCGGGTGCGCCAAGCAGCCGTAAAGCGGGGGCTCCTTTCGGACGAGGCAGCAGCAGAACTCGACGACAACGAGGCTATTCACCTCGTTTTCATGCCCAATGTCTCAACGGCTGAAAAAGTGACCGACATTTCGGGGCGGGGAGTAGGGATGGACGTGGTCCGCACCAATGTTGAGCAGCTCGGCGGCACGGTGGTCGTAGAGAGCGAGCTGGGCAAGGGCACCACCTTCCGGCTTGCGCTGCCCCTTACGCTCGCCATCATGCAGTCCATGCTGATCGCACTGGGGAGTGATGTGTACGCAATCCCCTCGACCGGCATCACCGACTCGCTCTACCTGGCGGACGTAACGATAAGCACAGCAAAGGGGAGCAAGGTCATCCAATGGCGGAATTCGGTGCTGCCGCTGCTAGATCTGCGCGACTATTTCGCCCATTCACACATGGCACCGGTTGCCGACGGGTCAAGGCGGGCGATCGTCACCGTGTCCTGGGGCAAGCTAAACCTCGGATTGGTGGTAGATAGGATCATCGGCCAGCAAGAGATCGTAGTAAAGTCGCTCAGCTCTGTCATCGGCAATCTAGCCGGACTGTCGGGCTGCGCAATATTGGGTGATGGGCGGGTAGCGCTCATCATGGACATTCCGAGCCTGGTGAACACAGCGGCACAGGCCCGCAGATAGGACACGCTTTGTACTTGTTCAGAAACAACTTGGTCCTTTTGTGACCGCGCTACCCGTGAATCGCCATTCAAAACGGGAAGTTATTCCTTAACAAGTGCTTTAACGGCCACGGACCGCAAAACGGCGGCCAGAGCTCTGGAATTGGGAACGCGCAGACGCCAGGACAACGTCATAGGCGCAGAGAATAGGAGTTGGAATGGACGAGCAGTCAGTATCTTGGTACAACGGACCTCTATCCAGACTAGTGCTTCAAGTGTCGGCCGGGATGGAGAATGCGGCGCGTGGTCTGTCAGGCATGCTGGGGCGGACAATCACAACCGGCACTTCCCAGGCAAGAGTCGTGCGCTTTAGTGACTTGTACGAGGACATTGGGCATCCAGAGACCGGAATGGTAGGCATTTACCTCCGAATGGAGGGTGATCTGAGCGGCCAGGCGATTCTGATACTCTCTGTGAAAAGCGCTCTAGATGTAGCGGATCTTTTGATGGAAGAACCGCAGGGCACATCGACCGAACTGGGAGAGCTAGAGGTCTCAGCCTTGGGAGAGGTAGGGAACCTAACGGTTGCATACTTTTTGAACGCAATGTCCTCTCTTACCGGAAGAGATTTGCGACCATCACCGCCGGCGGTGATGGTGAATATGCTAGGGGCGATCCTGGGCGTGCTCGCCACGACGGCTGGCATGACGGGAGATGAACTGTTGATTATCGAGACGGTCATCCAGGATCCCCAAGACAAGCTGGTAGAGGCCCACTTCTGGGTACTACCAGATCTCATATCCGAATTCGAGTGAGCGCTGCCCATGGAAGAAGTCAATGTGAGTGAGAATGTGCGTTCAGTCTCCATCGGAGAAATAGTCACCAGCGATAAACCTAACGAGGTGCTGGTGGCATACGGGCTAGGATCATGTGTGGCCGTGTGCCTGTATGACCCAGTGGCGCGAATCGGTGGCATGGCACACGCGCTGCTGCCGGAAACGCCATCCAACGGGAATAAGGGCAGTTCTGGGCCGGCCAAATTTGTAGACACGGGCGTACCGGCGCTCGTGAATTCGGTGCTGAAACTGGGCGCCAGTCGCACCCGATTGAGGATCGGTCTCTGTGGCGGAGGTCAGGTGCTCACCGTCCCTGGGGCCAACACCCAGTTTCCAATTGGCGAGCGCAACGTGGCCGCGGCCGAGAAAGCCCTCAAAAAAAGTGGGATGCGCATCCACGTACAGGACACCGGAGGCATGACCGGGCGGACGGTGAGGCTCCAGGTTGTGGACGGCCAGGTCACCGTAAAGACGTTCGGAAAAGGTGTACAGGTCTTGGATTTGGCTTCTGCCAAGCGCTAGGTCAAGAGAGACATGCAACAACAACATGGTACCAGGAGTGAGAACAGTGACAACAGTGATGGTCGTAGATGACAATCAATTCATGCGCAAGCGCATATCCAAGTCACTGGCCTCGAACGGCTTTGAGGTATGCGAGGCCGCAGACGGCCAGGAGGCAGTGGACATGTACCGTTCAGAGAGACCAGATGTTGCCCTGATGGATATCACCATGCCACACAAGGACGGGCTGGAAGCCCTATCGGATATCCGAAATCTTGACCCCCAGGCCAAAGTGGTTATGCTGACAGCGCTGGACCAGCAGACGGTGATGGTGCAAGCTATGCAGTTGGGGGCCAAGGATTTTCTCACAAAGCCCATCGTTCCAGATCGACTGGTGGCCACGCTGGAGAGAGTGTTAGGATAGTGCCATGAGCCAAACAACTCGAGGAAAGCAACCAATCCGCGTACTGGTGGTGGACGACTCGGCCTTTATGCGCCATGCCCTCACCCAGTACCTGTCCGCCGACCGTGGAATCACAGTGGTGGGAAGCGCCTACGATGGCCTTGATGCGCTGGCCAAAATGCCGATCCTCAAACCGGACGTGGTAACTCTGGACGTAGAGATGCCGCGCATGGATGGGCTCACGGCGCTGAAGCGAATCATGACGGAATGCCCCACGCCGGTCATCATGGTCAGTTCGCTCACTCAGCGGGGCGCCCGGCCGACGATCCAGGCACTGATGCGGGGAGCGGTGGACTTTATAGCCAAACCCACCGCCGGCGTCAGTATGCAGGCCACCGTGCGAGAGCTGACCGCCAAAGTGCAGGCGGCTGCCGGGGTGCGCCTGACCAAGTTGAGCCAGCCCGATACGCCAGCGTCCAAATCCATCAGCGCCAAGCAGGCGCCGCAACCATTTCGCCGGGGAGATCCACTGGTGATCCTTGGCGCCTCGACCGGCGGGCCGCGAGCATTGGAGGCGCTGCTGCCCGCCCTGCCGGCCGATTTCCCAGCTGCAATGCTCATGGTGCAACATATGCCCCCATCCTTTACCCAGTCGCTGGCTCAGCGGCTCAACGAGAGATGTGCTGTCACGGTTCGAGAGGCCAAGGACAAGGACCGGCTGGAACGCGGGCTGGTACTGCTGGCCCCGGGCGATTATCACCTACAGCTCGAGGGTCTGCGAAGGGTGGCATTGGATCAGGGGCCACCCCGCAATCACGTCCGGCCGGCAGTTGACGTGACGATGGAATCAGCAGCAACACAGTATCGGTCAAACGTAGTCGGGGTCGTGCTTACCGGGATGGGGTCCGACGGCGCAGTGGGCGCCGGGAAGATCCGGGCCGCCGGCGGCAAAGTGATCGTCGAGGATGAATCCACCTGCGTGGTTTATGGGATGCCCCGCAGCGTGGTAGAAGCCGGACAGGCAGACCGCGTGGTGCCACTCCCTGACATCGTGTCCGCGCTCATGGAGATGCTGGGATAATGGATGACAGCCAGTACACCTATATCAAGCGAGAAATCAAGACTCTGCTGAGCGTGGATCTGAATGCCTACAAGGCGCAGCAGATGCAGCGACGACTGCGCACCTTTCTTATGCGCTCGGGACAATCCGACTGGCGCGCCTTTTTCGATGTCATGCGGAAGGAAAAGGTACAGTTGGAAAAACTCAAGGACTATCTGACCATCAACGTGTCATCTTTCTTTCGGGACACTGCCAAGTACGATCAGTTGCAGAAGCAGATCATACCGAAACTCTTGAGTGACGGGGCGACGCTGCGGGTCTGGAGCGCAGGGTGTTCCCGCGGCCAGGAACCCTACACACTGGCCATGGTGCTGGCCGAGCTGACAGGTCCATTCCGGCGGCATTCCATTCTGGCCAGCGACCTTGATCGCACTGCGCTCGGCGAGGCACAAGCTGGTGGACCCTACACGGCCGAGGATGTGGCCGGCGTCCCCCCTCACTTGCTCAGTCGCTACTTTCGCACCGAGAAAGACGGG
>DAOUVM010000074.1 GCA_030667645.1 Ardenticatenales bacterium
CAGACGACCAGCGGGAGGGATTCTCACGAGGGGAGTGGTTTGGGTCTCTCCATCGCCAGGAAATCGGTCCGGCTGATGGGAGGTGATCTGATGGTGAGCAGCGAGCCGGGCAGTGGAACCATTTTTCGATTCGATATGCCGATTGAGGTGGTGCCGCTGGGTGCGGCCGAGGTCCAGGCAGCACCGATCACGCGCCGCGTTCTGGGGCTCGCGCCGGATCAACCCACTTATCGCCTATTGATCGCCGAGGACAAGACTGCCAGCCGCAAACTACTCGTAAGAATGCTGGAACCGTTGGGTTTTGAGGTCGAGGCGGTGGCGAACGGGCAGCAGGCGCTCGAGGTGTGGAGACGCTGGGAGCCCCACCTCATCTGGATGGATATCCGAATGCCGATCATGGACGGCTATGAGGCAACCCATCGAATCAGAGCCCTCCAGCAGAGCAGCACGCAGGCGCCGACCAATGACCCATCCACGATCATCATTGCCCTGACAGCCACCGCCTTTGACGAGGACCGAGAGAGGGCGCTCCTGGAAGGCTGCGATGATTTTGTCCGAAAGCCATTCCGACACGAAGATATCTATGAAATGTTGGCCAAACATCTGGCGGTCCGCTTCATTCACGAGGAGGCAGGCACAGACCCGGCGGTGGCGCGTGCCGCCGCGCCCATTACCATTCTGGAAGCCGATGTGACGGCAATGGACGCGGCCGCACGTGCCCCGGCCGAATGGGCGGCTGACCTCAAGCAGGCCACCCGCCGGGCCGATATGAGCCAGATTCTCACACTTGTCGAAGAGATCCGGGGGCAGAACGCGCCGCTAGCGTTCACATTGGCAGAGTTGGCCCACAACTTTGAATACAAAAAGATCCTGGCATACGCCCAGCAGGCAGGAGAACAGGAATGAGTCCTGATAGAGCTGGCGCAACCCCAGCGGACATCCTGATCGTTGATGACACCCCAGCCAACCTCCGTCTGCTATCCCAGATGCTGACGGAGAATGGATATCAGGTTCGGCCGGCGCCCAGCGGATCCGTGGCTCTGGCGGCAGCGCAGGCGCAACCGCCCGATCTGATTCTCCTCGACATCAGAATGCCAGAGATGGATGGTTATCAGGTCTGCAAACGCCTCAAATCAGACGCGAGCACGCGCGACATTCCGATCATTTTCATCAGCGCTCTCAATGAAACCCGGGACAAGGTGAAGGCTTTTGCCATCGGCGGCGTGGACTATGTCACCAAGCCGCTTCAACTCCCGGAGGTATTGGCCCGAGTCAAGACCCACCTTGCCCTGCGCAGGCTGCAAACCGAGCTCCAGGATGTCAACTTGAGGTTGGAAGACACCAACAAAAAGATGGAGCAAGAGCTGATTCTGGCGGGAGAGGTGCAGGCTGGCTTTTTACCCCGTGTTTTGCCAGAGGTGAGTGGCTGGCAGTTCTCAGTGACCCTGAAATCGGCCAGAGAGACATCTGGTGATTTCTATGACGTCAATCTGCTGGCGGATGGGCACGTGACCATCATGGTCGCTGACGTGGTCGACAAGGGCGTCGGGGCAGCCTTATTCATGGCCTTGAGCTGGATACTCATCCGCACCTATGCAGCGGAATACCCGACAGATCCCGAGCTGGTGCTCACCGCCGTCAACCGCCGGATTCTAGAGGACACCAACGCCAATCAGTTCGTCGCCGTCTCTTATGGCATCCTTGATCCTGACACCGGCCGGTTCGTCTACTGCAACGCAGGAAACTGCCCACCTATCGTCTTTCGCTCCCGCGGCACCCACCGGTTGAAGAAACTGGTCAATACGGGTATCCCGCTGGGATTGCTGGAGGACAGAACCTGGGACAAGGCAGTGGTCCAACTCGATCCGGGGGATGTGCTGGTGCTCTATACCGATGGCATCACAGAGGCGCAGAACGAGAAAGAAGAGTTCTATGGCGAAACTCGTCTGCTGGACTCTATCAGAACCAATCTTGATGGCTCGGCCGAGGGGATATCACAGCGCATATTGGCCGATCTGCAAGAGTTCGTGGGCAGCGCGCCGCAGTATGACGACATTACCCTGAGCGTTCTGGTCCGGGAATCGGCCGAGATTGAGCGTTCACGCGTGGATTTCCCTGCCGTCCCCAGAGTGGTCGCACAGTGGCACTGGCAGTCGCCCGCGCACAATCGCTAGCATGACGACAACGCCGGTAAACACGGATGTCACTTTTCGGTTTTCTCTTTGAAGCAGTGTTGATATCACTCTCGGGCGGCATGGCGCCCGGACCCATGACCACCATGGCCGTGGGGAAAGGGAGTGAATCTCCCCACGCCGGCGCCCTGGTCGCCGCCGGTCACGCCGTCGTCGAGATCCCGGTGATGGTGGCGGTGTTCTATGGGACCGGCCGGCTGTTGGATCTCCCGCACGTCCAAGCCGTCATCGCGCTCGTCGGCGGGGTATTCCTGCTGGTGATGGGTACCGGTATGATTCGTGGAGCAAAAAAAGAAGTTAGCGCCACTACGCACCGTACTCCTGCGGTGCTGGCCGGGGTCCTGGTCAGTGTTGGCAATCCCTATTTCCTTGTGTGGTGGGCAACGGTGGGCGCGGCACTGATCATGCGGTCAGTTCGGTATGGACTGCTCGGGTTCGTCTCCTTTGCGCTGCTGCACAGCCTGTGTGATCTCCTATGGAGTTGGTTTCTCTCGGCGCTTTCGTTCAAGGGCCGGCAGTTTTTTGGACAACGTTTCCAGCGGTGGATCTTTGTGGCATGCGGGGTACTACTCTTGTTCTTTGGTGGAAAGCTGATGGGAGACGGGGCCATGCAGCTCTCCGCCCAGAGCATGTTCTAGCCCTCGACCAGGATGGGTTGCAGTCACGGGCGCCGCAATATCAAGCGATTCGCGACCAAGCGGCCTTTATCTAGTGAAGCAGTGTAAAGGAGTCACGATGGAAATACAAGATGATTTCGAACGAGCATGGCTGGCAAAGCTTTCCGACTCACTGGAGCGGATTGCGGGAGAGAGGATCCAGAGTCAAGTAATGCAGGGCAGCGAGCGGCTGTCGTCCCGCTCCCGTCCCGATGAGGTGATCGAGTGGTCCCGGCTCGCCATGGCACGGCTGGATTCGCTACTGGACGAGCCTCAGAGAAGAGAGGTGATGACGGGTTGCGCATGCCGGTACGGCAAGCCGGAACTGCAAAAAGCGAGAAAAGAGTACCAGAAAACACAAAACGTGGATCAGGTGCTCAAGATCTTGCAGCAGCAGTTCGACTCGTTCCTGGAAGAGACGCTGGAATTGAGCACCGATCTCATCACAGAGATCGCGAGCCGGGGATGGGGCCTGGCGGGAGTGAGAGAGGGCAACACGATCATCGCCACCAAGATACCCAAGAGCGGCTACCTGATCGAATACATGCAGGAAACCGATCCGGCGAGGAAGAGGCAACTCTACTGTCATTGTCCCAGGATCAGGGCGGTGCTCGAGAGTTCCGAAACGCTCTCGCCCACTTATTGTTACTGCGGTGCGGGTTATTACCAGGGAATATGGGAAGAAATCCTGCAGCGCCCGGTTGAGGTAGAGGTGCTGGAAAGTGTCCTCCAGGGCGATGACGTCTGCAAGATTGGGATTAACTTGTGCTCCTCATGACTTTTGCGCCATCGTGCGCGCTGACTGACCCCGAGTGCATCAGCTTGCGCCCAGGCAGTGAGCTCTACGCGAATCAACCCAGAAAGGAAATGTCCCAGTGAAGGCAATCGTACCAACAAAAGTGACCAGCAAGCCAAGGCAGACATCACTGATCGGCTTGATGATCATATTGCACCTTGCAAGCGGGTGTGGCGCGGAACCGGCGGCCCCCACCCCCACGATCACGGCCGAACCCACCGTGACTGCGTCTCCGCCAACGGCGATACCAACAGAGGGGCCATCCGACGGACCGTACGATCTGGCGGGACTCGGCTCGGTGCGGTTAGACATCACCTATTGCACGGCCGACGCAACGCCGCTCATTATGGATCTGTACCTCCCGACTCTGTTGCCGGCGCCAGCGCCGGCGCTCGTTTATATCCACGGCGGTGGGTGGTCGCGGGGCGACAGGAGATCTGGAGCGGAGCAAGAGGTCCGGGAAATGGTGGCCCGCGGCTATGTCGTGGCGGCCGTCGATTACCGGCTGGCTCCCGAATATCTGTTCCCGGCCCAGGTTGAGGATGTAAAGTGCGCCGTCCGGCATCTGCGGGCGAACGCGGTCGAATACCAGATCGATCGCAGCCAGATCGGCGCCTGGGGCGTCAGCGCGGGCGGCCACCTCGCCTCGCTGCTAGGCCTTGCCGACGCCAACGCCGGGTTTGAGGGCGATGGAGGCTATGCTGACGAATCCAGCCGCGTGCAGGCGGTGGTGGATGTATGCGGACCGGCCGACCTCACCCAGCCGTTTTCCCCTTCTTCCTTCCAGGGCATCATGATTCGGATGGTGTTCGGAACGGCCGATCCGTCATCCAGGACGCTCAAGCGCGCCAGCCCGGTCGCCCACGTATCAGGTGACGATCCTCCCTTTCTCATCATCCACGGCCAAGAGGACACAGTGGTCCCACCCAGCCAGTCGGCAATTCTGTTCCGCCGTCTCACCGCGGCCGGGATCCCGGCAGATCTGATACTGGTGGAGAATGCCGATCACGGATTCCAGAGTGACACGAAGGCAATCGATCCTTCCCGGCTGGAACTGACCCAAACCATCGTCGATTTCTTTGATGAGCACCTTCGGTAACGTCTCGCCGCGCCCGTAAGTCGGAATGGTATTCCGACCCGTCCATCCATCTTGCGAGCCACCGGCAGCCGCAATGCTATTCCCACCCATCCATCTTGCGAGCCACCGGCAGCCGCAATGCTATTCCGACCCGTCCATCTGGCGAGCCACCGGCAGCCGCAATGCTATTCCGACCCATCCATCTGGCGAGCCACCGGCAACCGCAATGCTATTCCGACCCGTCCATCTGGCGAGCCACCGGCAGCCGCAATGCTATTCCGACCCGTCCATCTGGCGAGCGATCGGCAGCCGCAATGCTATTCCGGCCCGCGCAAACGGCCATGGTGCACACAGCAGCCTCAACTGTGGTAGAATCGTACCCAATGACCCGATCGTAGCCGTGTTCCCCTCTTTCGCTCGCGTCAGCTTGTGGCAACAAACAGACCGGGACGCCAGAGAGACCAACTTTTTGCGCTACCCACCATGAACGATCTCAAGCCGATCAGCCTCATTGCCGAACCGATCCAGGTTCAGTTCCACCAGCCACCGGCGCTGAAAAAGAGGCCCGGTTGCCCGAATCGGTTCATCTGGCGCGAGAGAACCTTTGAGATCATGGAGACACTGAGCGAGTGGCACGATTATCGCCGCCGCGGCCGGATGGCCCACAACATGCGACCGCACAACGCAGCGACGGCCGCGCGCCGTGGCTCGTGGGGGGTCGGTCGAGACTATTTTCGCGTTGCCACCCGGTCCGGCCGGATCTTTGACCTCTATTATGACCGGGCGCCCCAGCACGCGGCCGATCGCGAGGGCTCTTGGTTCCTCTACCGCGAGCTGTCGTACGGTGATGCGGCCGGATCCGCCGCCCGGGGCCGTTGAAACCCGATCTCGTGAAGAGTCGCACGTCTCGAGTCCGCCGAGTGCCTGTCAATGGCAGCGGGAGCAACCACGAACATGACTCGAAACCAATACCAGGCCTTGTCCATCGCCATCTTCCCGATGGTCCTGGCGATCGGCATTCTCACCATTCCGGTTGTTACCGACTATGCGGATCACGCATTGGCAGAACAGGCCGCGGGCCAGACGGCGCGCTGGTTCTGGGGCCATCTTATCTGTGCGGTAGCCTTTGGCCTTGGCGCACTGGCGGCTTGCTCCATCGCAGGCCATCTCCACCAAATTGGTGAGGGGCCGGATGTGGTAGGGTTGCCGCTGACGGCCGTTGGAGCCGCTCTGCAGGCCGCCGGCCTGGGGGCTGATGGGATTGGCCCGCTGGCCGTGGCGGCCACCGGCAGCTCTGCGCAGGCGTACTTTGACGGCAGCGCCACGTGGGTAACGGGGGTGTTCATCGCCGGTTCCATGACGTTCGGCGCCGGATTGATCGTCCAGGTCATCTGCCTGATTCGGGCTGGTGTGATCACCGGCCCAGCCCGACGCATTGTATTCATTGCGGCCATCACCTTTGCAGGCGCAGGAGCGATCCCGTCCGGATGGGGGCTATATGGTGTTGCAGCCGCGGCGCTGGTGGTGTACCTGCCGATCAGTGGCCCGCGTAGAAACGCTGCCCCCACCTGCCACCACCCGGCCGATCGATTTGCCCCCCCGCTACCTTGTGCTATCATACCTCCGCGATTCATCAGATCCGTCCCGCACGGAGCGAGACTCGGGATACACTCGCTGGCGGCGATATTCCAAGGCAAGGCAAAATGGCAATGGGAGAAGGCACGATGAACCAACAGGATTTCGCGGGCCGGTGCGGCATCTATTGCGGCGAGTGCGAAGATCGTGAGAGGATGAACTGTCCGGGCTGCATCCAGGCGAAAGGGAATCTCTTTTGGGGCGAGTGCCTGATAGCCAAGTGCTGCATCGACAAGCATCTCCAGCACTGTGGGTACTGCTCCGACCTGCCCTGCGACGACCTCAACGCCTTTGCGTACCATGCCGAGCAGGGCGACGGGGGCCAAAGGATTCGTAATCTTGAACAGTGGGCTGTGATTGGATTCTCGCAGTGGGTTCAAGAGAGGCACGGCCACTGATATCCGACGGGCCGTGCCGACCAGGCGCGGCACAACACCCATCACCACAGGAGGTCTAGCATGACAAATCTGATCAAAGTTGAAGGCATTGGCGAGGTCTATGCCGGAAAGCTGGCCGCCAAGGGCATCTCGACGGCCGAAGAGCTCCTCGAAAAGGGAGCGTCTCCACGGGGTCGCAAGGAGATCGCTGAGCAAACAGGGATCAGCGCAAAACTGCTCCTGGAGTGGATCAACCACGTTGATCTGTTCCGGATCAAGGGAGTGAGCGAAGAATACGCCGACCTGCTCGAAGCTTCCGGCGTGGACACGATTCCCGAGCTGGCCCAGCGCAACCCGGAGAACCTGTACCAGAAGCTGGTCGAGGTCAATGACAAGAAGGAGTTGGTGCGCCGGCTACCTTCCGACGATCAGGTCAAGGAGTGGATCGAGCAGGCCAAGGGCCTGCCTCGAGTCATCAAATACTAGGCGCGCGATTGCTCCCAGTTTATTGCCAGGGCAGCAGCGGCGCCGAGCCGCTGCTGCCCTGACCCGCGTCTGTCTCGGCCGCGGACCGGCTTGCTGTCAGGAGTCGCCACTAGCTGGCATCGCAGGCGACAAAACGACTGCGCCGTCCCGGCAAGCCTGACCTGGAGACACCTGAAGCGTGGGACAACCGATCGGCGCACATCAAACCAGGGAGTGTCAATCTTATGACGAGTAAGCGGCCCCTGCCTCCGACGTACTTGCTGGCATTCATTGTCATCATGATAGCACTCCGTTTCCTGCTCCCGATCGCAATGATCATCCCTGTCCCCTGGACCCTTTTCGGTGTGGTCCCGCTGGTTGCGGGAATACTTGTCAACCTCGCCGCGGACAAGGCCTTTACCAGGGCGAATACGACGGTCAAGCCCTTTGAGGAATCAGCAGTCCTCATCACCGATGGCGCGTTCCGGGTCAGTCGGCACCCCATGTATCTCGGATTCGTGCTCATTCTCATTGGAGTAGCCGTCATGATGGGTAGGCTGACGCCGTTTTTCGCCATCCCTGCCTTTGCCGCCCTGATGGATATCGTGTTCATCAGAGTTGAGGAGAGGATGCTCGAGGAAGCATTCGGCCGGACCTGGCTAGAGTACCAGCGTGGGGTGAGGCGATGGATCTAGCCGCGACGACGCAAGAAGACTGAGAACTCGATCGGCACTCCAGGCGGATGGATTCATCAAGTACGATTCGCGACCGTTGGCCGGCCCACGGTTGGGTGGGACTGGCGCTGGTCGCTATCTCTTGGCCTCTGAACTGGCTGCTGCCCGGACTGCGGTCCCACCTTGGGTTCTTTCCCCTTTGGCTGGGCTACTGCCTCACCGTGGACGCGCTGGTAGTCACCCGCAAGGGTCATTCACTGCTCACTCGCAGCCGGCGCGCTTATGCCGGGCTTTTTCTCGCTTCGACTCCAGGTTGGTGGCTCTTTGAGTTGATCAACTGGCGCACACAGAACTGGCACTATCTGGGAAGAGAACTATACACCGACCTCGAGCATTTTCTGCTTGCCTCGCTCAGTTTTTCCACGGTCATGCCGGCCGTCTTTGGCACCGCGGAACTTGCCAGCACCTTTGGCTGGATCAAACGGCAAAAGCGCGGCCTGCTGATTGCTCCCACTCCGGCGACGCTGCGCGCGTTCTTTGCCGGTGGATGTCTTTTGCTGGTCCTTCTCCTGTGCTGGCCCCGTTTCTTTTTTCCCTTTGTCTGGATCTCGGTCTATTTTCTGATAGAGCCGGTCAACGTCTGGCGGAAGAACCGCTCGCTCGCGGCCTACACGGCCGAGGGTGATTGGCGGCCGGTGGTGGCACTGGGCACGGGCTGCCTGATCTGCGGCTTTTTCTGGGAACTGTGGAACTATTACTCTTATCCCAAGTGGGTGTATCATGTGCCGTTCGTGGATTTCGCGCGCGTGTTCGAGATGCCGCTGCTGGGCTATGGCGGATACCTGCCCTTTGCGTTAGAGTTGTTCGCCCTCTA
>DAOUVM010000057.1 GCA_030667645.1 Ardenticatenales bacterium
AGCGCCACGCGCCACTAGGGAGACCTACATCTCTCTCCTCCCGCCGGGGGTCTCTTTTCAGTCCCCACAATCCATCGTCATCCGCCGGTTGAGTGGGCGTTGGCACCGTTGGTGGGATGTTGGCGACGGCCGGCACGGTCGGTATGCGCGGAGCCAGGGCAGCCAAGTGAACGGGTTGTGGTATAATCCCGGCCATAGCTTGGAGGAACTCATGCCGATTCCAGTGCCCTCGCTCAGCGACATAAGCACCGCCATTACCCTGCTCGTGATCCCGATAGCCGCCTGGGGCACGGCCCTCTGGTTTGGCCTGATCATCTGGACATTCAAGGATATGAGAGCGCGTTCGCGCGACCCGTTTGCTCAGATCCTGGCTGCGCTTATGGTGGGGGTGTTGACCGCTCCCGGCTGGTTGATCTACCTGATGCTCCGGCCAAGGGAGACGCTGGCGGAGGCTTACGAACGAGCGTTGGAGGAGGAAGCGCTGTTGCAGGAGATTGAGGAGAAAGTTGCATGTCCAGGCTGCTCTAGGCCGATCCAAGACGAATGGAAGATATGCCCCCACTGCCACACACGACTGCGCAAGGATTGCCCGGATTGCGGTCGGTTGCTGGAATTGCAGTGGAATCTCTGTCCCTACTGTGGCAGCGGCGCAGGCGGGGGAGTCCTCATGCCCACCGTGGATTTGGAACCACTGCCCGAGCGCCAAGACGTCGCGCCGTCACCGGCCGTGGATCGGCCGGAACCCAGCCCCGGGGATGACTCTCCACCGACTCTTGACCCGGCCTGGTGAGGGAATGTTGTCCCGCCGGCCTGGGCTCAGAACGCGTTTGCCGAGCTGGCTGGTTGGGGGGATCGAGTGTTGAATCGGCCAGCGGGGAAATCAGCAGAGGGTAGTTCATCGGCCACTGCGAAAAGGCAATCCGATGCGCGCCGGGACATGTGGCGCACGCTGGGACAGATTGTCCCCCGGGTCGAATCGCGTGACACGCTAGGATCAACCATCGCAGCGGCTCTGCTGGAAATGGTGGGGACCGGTCAGGCGGCTGTTATCCTGCCCACTTTACTGTCCCCTGCCGGACCGGGCGGCGAGCCGCGGTTCATCACCTACTCGGTGCGGCTGGTTGGGAGGGATATCAGTTCCGATAGCCCCATTCGTCTCAGAGGAGACCGGGGAGTATTGGCCCGGTTATCCAGCCTCACGGCGCCGCTTAACATTAGCGCTCCCTGGCCGGCCGAGTACGCCGCAGCCGATGACCCATTGCTTCAGTTGGCGCAGGAGCGCCTGGTCATCGCACCCTTTCCATGTGTCGGCACAGGTGCAGAGCAGGGCCCTCCGGGAGCCCTCTGCCTGCTGGATGTTCCTCTCGCCAAAGTCCCGCCACCCGAAGAGCTGGCTAGCCTGGCAACTTTTGCCGGCGTGGCGCTCAATCTGCTAGATTCAAAGGCCCAAGCTGCTCGCCAGGCGGTTGAGGCGAGCATCATTACAGAGATTGGCCGCTCGCTGACCTCGTCTCTTAGCCTGGATGACATCTTTGAGCAGATTCTGTCCAAAGTTCGATCTGCCGTTGACGCGGCCGAGGTTTCGGTTGGGCTGATTGACGAGGAAACTCGGGAGGTCATTCTGGAAAAGGCGCTCATGGGGCCACGGTTCACCTCCATGCCTCCTGTCAGCCTCAAATTGGGTCAGGGCGTGGGCGGGTGGGTGGCCAAGACGGGCCGCGTCCTGAATGTACCTGATGCCTATGATGATCCTCGATTCCATCAAGACGTGGATGCTGCCAGCGGGTTTGTCACCCGCTCAATCTTGTGTGTGCCGCTTGTCGTAGAGGGCAAAGTGATCGGCATCCTGGAGGCGATGAACAAGCGGAGCGGCGCCTTTACGGACGCTGATGAGCGCCTGTTATCCGCGCTGGGGGCTTTTGTTGTCATTGCTATTGAAAAGGCGCGTCTGCATTCGGATGTGCTGGCGGAAAAGCGGCGCATGGATGCGATCTTTGACAACATGAGCGAGGGCTTGTTGACAGTGACCTTGGGAGGTCAGATCACGGCCGTGAATCTGGCGTTGCAGACCATGGTGGGCGTAGAGGACGAGAGCCTAGTTGGCCGGCGTTGCTGTGAGGCGATCCGAACAGATCCGGACGTTCTGGGTGGCCTGCTGACCCAAATGAGAACCGTGGATAAGGAGCGGGACTCTTTTCACGATTCCTGCGACATCATTCGGCCCGACGGGCGGCGTGCGCCCGTGCTGGTCAGCGGAGCGGCGACGCTTGATGATGAGGGCGAGATCTCGGAGATAGTGGTGGTCTTTAGCGACATTGGTCCTATTCGCGAACTGGAGCGAATGAAGGATGACTTTGTCGCCAATATCACCCACGAAGTTCGCACGCCGTTGGCTACTGTCTTGCTCTATGCCAGGCTGCTCCGCGCCGGCAAAGCCAAGGACGACCCCGAGCGCGAGGCTCGCTACTTGGACATTGTGGCGCAGCAGAGCAATCAGATTCAGAAGCTGGTGCGAAAGATCCTTGACCTTTCGCGTATGGAAGCCATGCTGTCCTATCCCGGTCAGGAGAACATCCAGTTGCACAACCTGCTCAGCGAGATGCTGGTCTCTTACAAAAAGCTCGCGCAGCAGAAGCAACTTGTCATAAGGGTGGAAATGCCTGCCGATCTGCCAGCCGTGACTGCGAGCCGAGAAGCCCTTCAATTGGTCTTTGGGAACCTCCTCGACAATGCTATCAAGTTTTCTTCCCGCGGCGAGATATGGCTCAGCGCCAGGCAAAGTGGGAAGCAAGTGCAGATCGATGTTGCCGACGAGGGCATAGGTATTGCGCCGGAATCCATTCCCCACTTGTTCGAGAGGTTCTATCGCACCAAGGCGGCGGTCGAGCGCGGAATTGGCGGCACCGGCCTTGGGCTGGCACTGGTCAAGGAAACGATCGAAGGACTTGGGGGCAGTGTGACAGTGACCAGCCGGCCGGATGAGGGTACGACTTTCCGAGTGGTTCTCCCGATTGCCACAGACAGCGGGCGACAGCCGTCGATCGAGGAGCGCCCGCCCGCCTGAGTGGCAACAGTTCTTCGACCGCCCTTTCCGTGGGTGCAGGATGCCACGCCTTGGTGCGTGTCTTTCGAATAGCCTGATCTACCCTGCCGGTACCGTCTTGGATGCCCACAGCAAAACGGCGTTCCATCCCGTCCGCAGGAGGTCGGCGCTTCCGAGTGTTGCGAGTCATCGTCTGCGGCATTCACTAGCGCGCACAATAAACGGGTCGGCCCTCTGGTTCACGCATGATTCCGTCCGTGCGGTTTGATTTGATTTCCGGTGGCTTTTTCGTTCCCGGTGAGGTAGAATCCTACGCCATGGGTGATGCGAGTGCCAAGCGCGTCGTGGTGGCAATGAGCGGCGGAGTCGATAGCTCTGTTGCGGCTGCCATGCTGGTGAGGGCTGGTTACCGCGTGCATGGATTGATGCTGCGGCTGTGGAGCGAACCAGCCGGCCGCCTTGAAGATTGCCCGGGCGGCCAGGCTGCGAACCGCTGCTGCACGCCGGAGCAGGTGGCGGATGCGCAACGGGTAGCTGATATGCTCGACATCCCGTTCGACACCCTGGATGCGGTGCAGTTGTTCCGCAGCACGGTTGTGCAGGATTTCATCGACACCTATGCGGCCGGACTCACTCCCAACCCTTGTGTCGTCTGCAACCGGCAGATTCGGTTTGGTTTTCTGTTCGAGCATGCCAAGGCGATGGGAGCGCAATACCTCGCTACCGGTCATTATGTCCGTGTACAGCAGGTCGATGGGGACTATCGGCTGCTGCGGGGCATGGACAAAGTGAAAGACCAATCGTACGTGCTGTACATGCTGAACCAGCTTCACCTGCCGCATCTGCTCTTTCCCGTGGGGGCGTACACAAAGAATCAGATCCGGGAACTCGCGCACGAATGGGGACTATCGGTGGCTGCCAAAGCTGACAGCCAGGACATCTGCTTTCTGGCTGACGGCGACTATCGGCGTTTCCTGCGCCAGCAGGCGCCTGATGCAGTACGGCCGGGTCCAATCGTGGACCTGGAGGGGCGGAAAGTGGGTGAGCACCGCGGGCTTGTTGCCTATACCATTGGGCAACGCAGGGGGCTTGGCATCAGCGCCCCTCAACCGCTCTACGTGGCGGGAATCGATCCGGCGCGCAACGCGATTCTTGTGGGTTCGAAAGATGCGGCCCGGCGCCGTCAGCTAATTACGACAGACACCGAGTGGGTCGCCGGCCGGCCGCCGGCCGGTGGACGCTCTATTGAGGCGGAAGTGAGGACTCGCTATCAGGCGCGACCCATTCCCGCCACCGTGACGCCCGGCCCGGGAGGGAGGGCCACGGTGCGGTTTACATCTGGTCCATCCGATGTCGCACCGGGTCAGGCGGCAGTCTTCTATCAGGGTGATGTTTGCCTGGGAGGAGGGACCATCTCGCCCGTGGAGGCAGTCGCATGGACCAACTGAGCTTATCTCCTGGTTTTCTCTTGTCTTTCTTGCTTGCCACTGCCTATGGAGCAGGCTTTCACCTGCTCTTTGGCGGGCCAATCCGCAAGCTGCTATTGTACCTGGTCGCTGCTTGGATGGGCTTTGCTCTGGGTCAGTGGACCGGGGCCACTTTTGACCTGGCCGTGTTGGACATCGGGCCGGTACATGCCTTTGCGGCCAGCCTGGGAGCCTGGCTGGCTCTCTTCCTCACCCGCTGGCTGGTCCGGGACCGCAACACAGCGGGTGTTGCACGCAAGAAATAGCTTTGACACTCGATCCAAACATGCTATAATGCCCCTTGAGGTGAGTCCATGTCTGATCCCCCCGTCTTGACCAGCGAAAAGCGAACGGCCGATGTCGCAGTTCCTGATCAGGCAAAACCGCTGATTTCAACCAAATACGTTCTGATTGCCGCCGCAATGGTCATCATCGCGGTGGTGGTCATTGTGGGCCTGGTCATCGTGGCGGTCAGAAACCCCACCCACACGGAAACCGTCCGTGACATGGCTATCATTGCGCTGGCGGCCGAATCCGGACTCATTGGCTTGGGGCTCTTGGTTCTTATCGTGCAGGTTGCTCGCCTGGCCAACTTGATCGAGTTCGAGATCAAGCCGATCCTCTTGAACACGGCCGACACGGTCAGCACCGTTCGCGGGACCGCCAGCTTTGTCAGCGAGCGCATGGTATCCCCCATCATCAAAGCCTCCGGCTATATGAGCGGCGTCGCAAGGTTGGTGGGAGCTCTGCGTGGCCTGGGTCCTGGGGGACGTGGCGGAGAGTCAGAGGAGCAGCGGCAAGCGGTCAATCAACAATCAACTAGAGGAGGCGAACGATGAGCGATAATGATACTTTGGGTGCCTTTATGGCAGGTTTTGTTTTTGGAGGCCTGGCAGGCGCCGCGGCGGCCCTTTTGCTTGCACCCCAGTCGGGTGAAGAGACACGCGCCCAGATTCAGCAGCAGGGCATCGAGTTGCAGGCACGGGCACAGGAAACCCTGGGCGAGGCTCGCAAGAGGGCGGATGAGATGGTCGCCGAAGCTCGGGAACAGGGCAAGGTGATTCTGCAGGAGCAGAAGGCCAAGATCGAAGAGGGGCGCAAGATCGTCGAGGAAAAGATCGCAAAGGAGGAACCTGGAGCCGAAGAGGCCCAAGGCGAGGCGTGAACCGCGCGTCTGGATCGATGAAAAGTCGGGCTCTGCCCGCCTTGATGTTCGAATGAGATGAACGGTACTGTCTTTGACACGCCATTCGGCCGTGCTGCGCTCGCGTACCGAGTTTGCATCCACCGCATCTTTCTCCCTACCGTCGATCCCTCAGGGCTTGAGGCCGAGTTGGCACTGTTTTCGCCATCTCTGGTGGGCCGGCATCCGCCACTAATCACCGATGAGGTAGGACGTATTCAGGCCTATCTGAATGGTGAGCCCGTCCGCTTTTCGCTCGAACGCCTTGACCTGGCCAGTTGCTCCGCGTTCCAACAGGATGTCTTGCGCGCGACGTTCGCGATCCCGTATGGGGAGGTTCGAGCCTATCGTGGGGTGGCGGCCGAGCTCGGCAGGCCGGGGGGCGCCAGAGCGGTGGGCAATGTGCTGGCTCGTAACCCATTCCCCTTGGTTGTGCCCTGTCACCGCTGTATCCGCTCGGATGGCAGCCTGGGCGGCTTTCAACGGCCGCACTTGAAGGAGAAGCTCCTCGCCATGGAGGGGTATTCCCTCGATTGAATCAGTCCGTACCTAACCCGCACGATCTGTCGTCTTTTTCGCTTTCCATCAGGGGGCCAAGCTCTTCGGGAGAGGACGACTAAACCCTGACAAGACAGATGAACAGGTGTCGCCATATTGCAGAGATGCCGTTCGCTTGGCGGCGGGGCCCCGCAGAGCGAACGTCGCTCTGTTCGTTTGTCGACACCCACATTAGAGAGCTGGCCTTCGGACAAGTTTTCGGACACAATCGGTTCCTCCGACCACGCAGAGGAATTGGGGGGTGTGTGCGGGGCGCATCGCGCCCTGCACGCACCCCCCGTCCACCGTTTTTTGGCGGCTAGTAGGCGGAGAATGACGATTGTCCGAACTCCTGTCTGAACATCAGTAAAGAGGCCTTCACAAAATGGGCGATATGAGGTACAGTTGCTTCCCGAAGATTGACGACGTGAGACATGCGATGTGCTTCTCACGAGTTCGAGCGAGATAGCTGGAGGAAGAATGTCAGTTGAGAAATGGGTTTATGGTTATCATGAGGTAGCGGCGGCCGAGGATCACCTCGATGGTGACTGGGAAGCCGTTCGCGGCCTGTTGGGCGGAAAGGGCGCCAACTTGGGCGAGATGACCCGCATCGGGGTGCCTGTGCCCCCCGGTTTTACCGTCACCACCAGAGCGTGCAACGCCTATCTGGCCACCGGGGAGCAGTTTCCATCCGGGATGTGGGACCAAGAGCTGGCGGCGATGAAAGAGGTGGAAGAGCAGTCCGGCAAGGAATTCGGCGCTCCCGCCAATCCGCTGTTGGTTTCCTGTCGCTCCGGGGCCAAGTTCTCCATGCCCGGCATGATGGACACAGTTCTCAATATCGGCTTGAACGATGAAACAGTCAAGGGAATGGTAGCGCTCACCGGCGATGAGCGCTTTGTCTATGATGCCTATCGCCGCTTGATCCAGATGTTCGGCTCTGTGGTGCTTGGGGTCTCGGATCAGCCCTTTGAGCACGTGATTGAAGAGACGAAAACAGCCAATGGGATGAAGGATGACACTGAGCTGACGGCTGATGATTGGAAGGCGATAGCCGCACGCTTTGGGGAGATTATCAAAGAGGAGGCGGGTATTGATTTCCCGCAGGATCCCTACGTCCAGCTCGAAATGTCGACCGAGGCGGTGTTCAAGAGCTGGAATGGAAAGAGAGCCATCGACTATCGGAATGCGGCCGGGATCGATCACGACTTGGGTACGGCGGTCAACATCGTCACCATGGTTTTTGGCAATATGGGCGAAACCTCTGGCACCGGGGTCGCGTTCACCCGCGACCCGGCGAATGGCGAAAAGGTGCTCTATGGGGACTATTTGATGAATGCCCAGGGCGAGGATGTGGTTGCCGGTATCCGCAACACCAAGCCAATCGCGGAACTGGAGCAGGACCTCCCCAAGGCGTTTTCGGAATTTGTGGATATCTGCGCGAGGCTGGAAGAGCACTATAAGGACATGCAGGATGTCGAGTTCACCGTCGAGCAGAGCAAGCTGTGGATGCTCCAGACGCGAACCGGCAAACGCACCGCCAAGTCGGCCGTCAAGTTGGCAGTCGACATGGCTGATGAGGGGTTGATCAGCAGGGAAGAGGCCCTGCTGCGGGTGACGCCGGACCAGGTGGACGCGCTGTTGCACCCCCAGTTTGATCCGGTGGTCAAGGCCACCAAGCCGCTCTTGGCCAAGGGGGTCAACGCCTCTCCCGGCGCGGCTGTGGGCCAACTCTACTTTGACGCCGATACGGCCGAACGGATGGCAAAGGAAGAAGGACAGGATGTGATCATGATTCGGCCGGAAACCAGACCGGACGATGTACACGGGATGCTGGCAGCCAAGGGGATCCTCACCAGCCGTGGTGGCGCCACCAGTCATGCCGCCGTCGTCGCCCGCCAATTTGGCATCCCGGCCGTAGTGGGCTGCGATGAATTGAACATCGACCTGGATGATCGTTCGGTGATGGCCTCCGGCACGCTACTACGAGAGGGCGACCACGTCTCCGTGGACGGATCAACCGGAGAGGTGTTCAGTGGCAAGATTCCCACTGTCCATCCCCGGTTTGAGGACCAGGGCGACCTCATCATATTGCTAGAGTGGGCCGACGAAATTGCATACCAGGAAGGAATCCGGGATCTACCAGAGGGCTCGCCGACGCGGGGGCTCCAGGTCTGGGCGAATGCGGATTATCCACAAGATGCCCGGCGTGCCCGCGCCTTTGGCGCCAAGGGGATTGGTCTCTGCCGGACGGAGCACATGTTCTTTGAGGATGAGCGGCTTCCTATCGTCCAGCGGATGATCCTTTCCAAGGATGAAACCGAACGCCAGACGGCGCTAGACGAGTTGCTCCCCTTTCAGCGAGCCGACTTTGAGGGTGTCTTTGAAGCGATGGATGGCTTGCCGGTTATCATTCGATTGATCGATCCGCCCCTGCACGAATTCCTGCCCAGTTTCGAGGATCTGCTGGTGGATGTGACTCAACTGAGGATGGACGCAAAGCGGGTAGGCACCGATGCCGGCCGGACACTGCTCTCTGACACCCTGTCGGCCAAGGAAAAGATGCTCGGTGAGGTTGAGGGGATGCGCGAATCTAATCCGATGATGGGCTTGCGCGGGATACGATTGGGCATCATTCTACCAGGACTCATTGAGATGCAGGTGACCGCGATCTTTGAGGCGGCGTGCAACCAGGCCCTGAAAGGGGTCGACGTGCATCCCGAGATCATGATCCCGTTGACCGGACATGTCAATGAGCTGAACGCTGTTCAGCCCAAGCTGGAAAAAGCTGCCTTGAGAATCATGCGGGAAAAGGGGATCGAGATCAACTATAAATTCGGCACCATGATCGAGATACCCCGGGCTGCCCTGACCGCTGATCAGGTGGCCGAGACGGCCCAATTCTTCTCGTATGGCACCAATGATCTGACCCAGATGACCTTTGGTTACTCTCGCGATGACGCCGAAGCAAAGTTCTTGCTAGAGTACGTGGAGCAGGGCATCCTACCCGAAAACCCATTCCAGGCCTTGGATCAGGAGGGCGTTGGCAAACTGGTGGCGATGGGTGTGGAACTTGGCCGGCGCACCCGACCCGATCTTGAGGTCGGTATCTGCGGAGAGCATGGCGGCGAGCCGAGTTCGATCGAGTTCTGTCACCGGGCGGGGCTAAACTATGTTAGCTGCTCGCCCTTCCGCGTGCCGATTGCGCGCCTGGCAGCGGCCCACGCGGCTATCAAGCGGCCCGCGCTCGTCGTTTAAGTGGCGTTGACTGCTGGGAACCGCCCCACCGTGTGACCCGCCGAGTGGGGCGGTTGCCGCGGGTAGAGTCGGGAACGGACGGGGTCCGGTGGTCGTGGTTGCCGATCCGTCCCGCGTCTGAATCATGGCGAGGTGCATACATGACTGAACTGAGATGTGATCACTGCGGCGAGATCATAGAGGGTGAGCCGGCGCCGCGCGGCGCCAGAACCTATTGCACCGAGGCGTGTGTTTTTGAAGCTGGGCGGAGCAAGGACTGTGGCGGACGCACAGACTCTGTCAGCGCGCCT
>DAOUVM010000198.1 GCA_030667645.1 Ardenticatenales bacterium
ATTCGAACTGACCCCGCCGTGGAAGAGTTCTACGAATTGGTGTCTCGACGTGAGCGCCACCTGGGAATGCTGACAGAGCCAGATGCCAGGGCTCTGCTTCTGAGTCTACCGGCGCATCTCCCTGCCCTCCCCGGCCCACGACCGGCAGATGAGGCGATTAAATTGGACAAAGCCGAAATCGACTATGTTTGGCGCCAGGCAAACGGTCATCCCGGGCTGCTGCTGACGGTCGCCCAACTGCTCATTCAACTGGAAGCGGGTGCGCCGGAGCTCTATCGTCAGCAAGGACTCGAACTAGTCACCCAGCAGTTGGACAATAGCGAAATGGCCCAGAATGATTGCGTCAAGCTCTGGCATCAACTATCAGAAGGGGAACAAGGCGGCCTGCTCCAGTTTGTGGTCGAAGGGGCGGCTGGTTTGCCCGAACCGGTGCTTGGCTCGTTGAAACAAAAGGGAATCCTGATAGAGGGGAAGCGGACTCGGATCTTTGGTGAGCGCTTTGCAGCTTTTGTTCAGCGGAGGCGGCGAACCGAACTAGACTATCCGGAAGGGATCTGGATTGATGTGGATGCTGGCGATGTGTGGGTAGACGGGCGACGAGCGTCCACCTTGACGGAACTGGAATTTCATCTGCTCCAGACCTTGTACGGCCGGCTGGGAAAGCTTTGTGACAAATATCTGATCGTCGAGTCAGTGTGGGGCCAGGAATTCATTGATCAGGTTGATAACGCACGCATCGAGAAGCTCATCAGCCGCCTGCGCAACAAGATCGAACCCGAGCCCAACAACCCCCGGTATTTGGTGACTGTGCGAGGCCGGGGATACAAACTCCTTCAATTCCCGTCCCAAGTGTACTCTGAAAACAGGTAACCCTCCGTTCGCGCCCGCGTGCTGGATCGCCAAGATCATCACCGTGAAGGCTGATTCGTAGCTCGGCAGCAAAGAAATGACCCAATACCACAAATACCACATTCTGATTGTAGAAGACGATGAGTCGATGCGGGAGATCGTCCAGGATATCCTTGATCTGCAGGGTTACCAAACCTATACGGCCAAGAACGGGCAGGAAGCATTGGAGGCACTCGAGTGGTTGCGGGCCAACTTGATTGTGTCGGACATTATGATGCCCGTATTGGATGGATACGAATTCTATCAACAGGTTCGCTCTCATCACAAGTGGTCACATATACCGTTCATCTTCCTCACAGCCAAGGGAAGCAGGCAGGATGTCCTGATGGGCAAGCAGATGGGCGCGGATGACTATCTCACCAAACCATTCAGCCCTGAGGAGCTATTGGTAGCCGTTGGTTCAAAGCTGGCGATTGCGGAACGCTGGAAGAATGCTCATCAGCGAGAGATTGCGGCTGTCAAACGCAATATCCTTGGCACCCTCAACCACGAGTTCCGCACCCCCTTGACCCACATTGCCACATATACCGCGGTTCTGGCATCAGGTAGTGGGCAACTGAGTCAAGCTGACTTTCAGGAGTTCTGCCAGGTGATTCTTGACGGCAGCAATCGCCTGCGATCTCTGGTAGAGGATTTCCTCTTCTTGGTCGAGTTGGAGACAGGGGAGACCAAGAGTGCCTATGAGAAACGGCGAACCCTGATCGAGAGCTACTCCACCCTGGTGCAGGTGAGCGTCGCCCGCCACCAAAGGAGGGCAGAAGAAAAGGGTCTGAGCATTGACGTCCGGCTGGCCGATGACATTCGGCCAATCATCGCCGACACTGAGTATCTCGCCGACGCGATTTCGCGGTTGGTTGATAATGCCGTCAAGTTCTCTCCCAGTGGAGCCGGTTCGGTTGTCCTCAGTCTGGACACGGCCAAAGACATGGTTCGGGTGTCAGTCAGCGATCAAGGGATTGGAATCCGGCCGGAGGCCTTGGATGACATGTTTCAGGCGCTCCATCAAGTTGACCGTGATAGCATGGAGCAGCAGGGTACCGGAAGTGGTCTGGCAATCGTCAAAGCTATTGTCACGCTTCACGGGGGAGAGATCAAAGTCGAAAGCGAACCCGGCAAGGGTAGCGCTTTCACCATCTGGCTACCGGCGGCGAAGAGGGGATTTGACACCTGAGCTGTGGGTTGGGGAGCATGAGGCCACGTCTGTCGAAACCCCAGGCACACAGCGGCCGTGTCGGCGCCTTTTCATCGCTCGACCCGACCGGCAACTGCAGTGTCAGTCGACCGTCAGTGCCTCGTCATGGGATCAAGCGTTTCCGGTGTATATTTTACTTGAAGGCCATGTATTCATGGAGCGTCCCTGCAAATCAATAGAGACTGGAGGATAACACAAGATGGCATCGTTGATTGACAAAGTACAGACTCTGATTTCCGCTAACCTTCACGCCATGGTGGACAAGGCACTCGAGTCCAATTCGGTTGCCGTGATGGACGAATACATCCGCCAAGCCGAAGACAACCTGGAAAAGTTAGAGGACACAGTGGTGACGGTGGGGGGAACCGTCAAGACACTCAAACGCAAGTGGGAGCAGCACCAGGCAGAGGCTGAAAAGATAGACAAGAGCATTGATACATTGCTGCTGCAAGGCAAGAAGGAATTAGCGGCCGCTGCCCAGTCCCGGCTCAACTCCAGCCAGCGGATTGCCTCCGATTATCAGGGCCAGTGGGCAGAGCAGCAAAAGCAGTATGAACAACTGCTTGGCGCGCGGCGCAAACTGGAGGCCAAGCTCACTACGATCCGCCAAGAGCGTGAACATCTGCAGGCGCTGCTAGAATTGGCCAAATCCAAGGAAGTGGCTATCAAAGCCATAAAGTCGCTGGACGATCTGGCCGGTGTGGGCGATGCAGACATTGCGCGAATCGGAGAATCAATCCGGGCGCGGCTTGACCGGGCGTCTGCCCAGAGCGAGATGTACGCCGGACGACTTGAAGCTCAGATGGATGAAGTGCTGGAAAAGAGCGAGATTGACATTCAGTTGGCAGAGCGGATGCGGCGGCTGGGCTTACAGGAAGAAGCGGCCGGCTAGTCCCTGTCACGATAAACCGGTCACCCATCAAGGGAGTAGAGCATGAACCGCACGCGCTGGGTTTTCGTTGCCATTGTCGGCATCGCGGTAGTGATTGTCGGCGTTGGCGTCATTGTCTTGGCGCCTTCGTCGGACGATCAATATGCACTGTCTGGCAGGGATGAGATCGACATCAACCAAGCGGTCGAGGTCTCGGTGGTGACAGCATTGTCCATTGAGCCGTGGATTCGAGATGCGGCCAGCCAGTTCAACCAGGACAGACACATCCTTGAGGATACAGGGCAGCCCATCAACGTGACGATTATCCCGATGGATGGGCTGGCAGCCAAGAGCCGGTGGGAGCGCGAGGAGATGGATCCCATGCCCACAGCCTGGATCCCCGACAGTCGCTATCTCACCGAGTTGGTGAACGCGACCTTTAAGGAGAGGCTCGGCCGAGACGTCTTTCTCACCGATGGTGAGTACAGAGGCAGGCCCGTCGCCATCACCCTGCTGGCTTGGGGCATCTATGAGAGTCGCGCTCAGGCGCTTGAGCAGACATATGGGGCCATCAACTGGCAGGTGATCCACGATGCGGCCGTGAACCCGGACGGCTGGGATGCATTGGGTGGAGAGGAAGAGTGGGGCTTTTTCAAGCTGGCTATCTCCAACCCGCGCAAGAATGTCAGCGGATTGGCGGCGATGGTGGCGGCCGCCGGTGGTTATTACGACCAGACCGGAATCAGCGTAGAGGACGTGAACAGCAACGACTTTCAGGATTGGCTAGCCGAGATTATGAGTTCGATGAGCGACTTGAGCGGCGGCACCTACACCGTCCAGGATCTCGCCCTTTTCGGCTATACTACGGGAGACGCAGGGCAGTTGCTGGAAAGCGACCTCTTGCTTAACATGGAGGGGATACAGACCCGCTGGGCGGACCCGCTCCGTATCGTCTATCCACAATACGTCACCTGGTTCGATTTCCCGTTCACCGTATGGATCGGACCAGAGACCACAGCGAGCCAGAAGAATGCGGCGCTCGTCTTTGAGGATTATCTGCTCTCCGATTCGATTCAGCAGCGCGCGTTAGCCTATGGCCTTCGGCCGGTGAGCCCCAACATCCCAGTAGATGGCCCAGATAGCCTTTTCATCCGATGGGAATCCCAGGGCGCACAGACAGTGATCCCCCGCACGACTGCCATGCGTTCGCCAGACCGTGACGTGTTGCAGGATTTGCTGCGCTTTTTCGACTTGAGGGTTGCCGACAGATAGGCGGGCAGTGCGCGCCGCTACGGAACACTCACTGCTGATCAGTGACAACTGATTCGGAGAACAGCATGCCTAGATCGCACAGACGTGCCCGTCCCAAACAAAAGCAATCTGCCGCTGTTATTGGCGCCCTGATAGCCCTCGTCATGGTCATCGTCGTCGGTGGATGTCTCTGCTGGGCGATTTACCAAGGGATATCCACGACCGCCAAGCTGTTTCAGGATGAGGACGTTGACTGGGATGGAGCAGCCATCTTGCGTGTGGCCTACTCACCCGAAAAAGAAGACATGTTCGTTCAACTGGTGGAGGATTTCAATCAGGCGGACCACCAGACAGCGGACGGTCGTGCCATCCGGGTGCACGCCATCCGCATGGAGCCGGAGGCTATGCTGCTGGGGGCAATCAACGGCGAGTTCGAAGCGATGAGCCCGGATAGCTCCATCTGGCTGCACCAACTCGACCAGTTGCATGCGGAGCAAGTCTCGGATCCGGATTCATTCCTGGTTAGTCAGACGCGGCGCTATGCTATCTCACCCATCGTGATCGCCATCTGGAAAGATGCCGCCGTTGAGCTGGGCTGGCCGGATAGAGCACTTGGTTGGAACAGCCTGGTCGATCACGCCCTTGCCAATCCTGATTTCACGTGGAGTCACCCATCTACGGCCTCCGCCTCTGGGCTGCTGGCCACACTCGCCGAATTCTATGCCGCTTCGGGCGTCACCCGGGGCTTGACGACGGAGGATCTACAAAAGCCAGAGACGATATCCCGGTTGCAGCAGATGGAAGGAACAGTGAGTTACTATGGCGAAGGGGAGTGGGCCATTGCGCAACAGGTCAACGCGCGCGGTCGGGAGTACCTGGACGCCTTTGTCGCCCAGGAGCAGTTAGTCGTATGGCTCAACCAGCAAGGCCACGAGGTTATCGCCATCTACCCGGTAGAGGGCTCCCTGTGGGAGGATCACCCGTTGGCTTTGCTGGAGATCGAAGGGCTGACCAACAACCAGCGGCTGGCTTTTGAAAAGTTTGCCTCCTTTCTGGAATCACCGGAAGCGCAAGCCAAAGTACTGGACAGTGGCTACCGGCCGGCCGATCTAAGCCTTGATCTCAAAGGCGAACACTCGCCGCTCAAGGCTACCAATGGAGTCAACCCTGACGAGCCACGAACCACCATGCAACTCCCCGGCGCGCAGGTCATTGATCACGTGCGAAACGTCTGGTGGCTCATCAAGCGCAAGACCAACGTC
>DAOUVM010000184.1 GCA_030667645.1 Ardenticatenales bacterium
ACCTCCTCGCCGGATTACCTTGTTCCACCCGTTTCTAGCATGGTGCAGCACGCATTGGGAGCCGAGGGGGTGGGTGCCTTTACCCTTGTTGCTGGCTGCACTGGCTTCGTCTATGCGCTGGCCACCGCACAGCAGTATATCGCCGGAGGAATGGCCGATAATATTCTGGTGGTGGGTACCGAGATTCTCAGCCGGAATGTCAACTGGAAGGACCGCAACACATGCGTCCTGTTTGGAGATGGGTCGGCGGCCGTGGTGGTGCAGGCGACCGACAGGCCGACCGGAGTTCTTTCGTACGTGTTGGGGTCACGCGGCTCGGGAGCCAATGCGTTGATCGTGCGCGGCATCGGGACCACGAACCCGGTGAGCCAGAGGGTCTTGGACGAAGGGCTCCACTTCCTTGAGATGGATGGTCCAGAGGTGTTCAAGTTCGCCACCCGGACGATGTCCAGAGCGGTGCGGCGGGTTGTGGCGCAAAGCGGACTGGAACTGGAGGACATCGACCTGATCGTCCCGCACCAGGCGAACACGCGCATAATCGAGTTGGCGGCCCGCTTCTTGCGTATGCCGTTGGACAAGTTCTACGTAAACGTGGATCGTTATGGGAATACGTCAGCCGCCTCTATTCCACTGGCGCTGTACGATGCGCTTGAGGATGGCTCGGCAAAGGACGGGGATACCATAGTGCTGGTCGGGTTTGGCGCCGGCCTTACCTGGGCTGCCACTGTGGTCAAGCTGGGGATAACGGAACCTGCCCCTGAACTCTCCACTCGACGCTGGATATCGCTGGAGCAGTTCATGAGAGTCGCCAACCAGGCGGCCGGCCGGGTGACCGAGACTGTCACACCGATCTTGTTGCCCCTGTACACACGCGCCCTGCGTGTTCGGAAGCGGGTACGGCGAAAATAGCTGTCGGCACGGGCGGACCGCAGTCTGACCGGCGAGAGCGAAAAAAGGAGGGGGGTGCGGCCCGGCCCGACTGGTTGGTTGGAGGGCAGTCTTCGTTTCCAGTTATCGCGGGCCGGAATGGGCTGACAGGTGTTTCCTGGCCGCGAAATCAGGGCGTCGCGGATTCTGGCGGTTTGCGTCAGACTTGCGTGGCGCTGGCCGTTATGGTACCCTGTGACCAATCATCCTGCGGTATGAGAAAGATGTGAGGTCACATGCTAAAGGGAGTCAAGCGTCCTTTTCTCATCCTGTTGATTGTGTGCCTGGTCCTGGCCGCTGCGCTGGGAGGCGTCCTGATCTCAAGCACTGTCATGACCCTGATAGACGGACTGGGGGAAGCGTCTGCGGAACCGACGGCGGTGCATGCGCCGACACTCACGGGGGTCCCCACTCTTGGTCAACTCTCCCCCTTGCCGACTGCCACGGTCCCGCCCGAAACGGCGACCCCTACTCTTTCGCCGGCGCCTCAGCCATCGATCACCAAGGAACCTGAATCTGCCTGGCGGATTGCTGCGCTGTCCGGCATGGGCAGCGATTGCACAGATCTGGACTTTGGTCCAGATGGAGCTACTCTGGCCATCGCCGGCCGAGATGGGGTCGTGCGGCTGGTTAATGCCGTCACCGGGGCTGTTCAGCATACCCTTGAGGGTCACGCTTTGCAGGTCAACCAGATCGTCTTTGCTCCTGATGGAAGCTGGTTGGTTTCGGCGGCAGATGACGGCACGCTGTTGAGGTGGGACGTGGCTTCTGGCGAGCAGTTGGCTGTTCTCGGTGACGGAACGCTGGGCAAGCTAACTGCGCTCGACATCAGCCCCGGCGAGGATTGGATCGCCTCTGGCAACGCCGGCGGCGTGGTGAGTCTGTGGAATGCCAACACTGGAGAACGGAGTTTCAGGTTTGACAAGAGCCACCTCACCCGGGTTTCCGGACTGAGCTTTAGTCCTGATGGCTCTCAGTTCGCCTCGGCCGATCTCAACGGGTGGATTGTCCTTTCCCCGGTAGATGGCAGCCCTGGCGAGGTGTTTGTTCGCGACCCGGACCCGGTGCACGATGTGGTCTACGCCCTGGATGGTCGGCTCGTCACCGCCAATACGCAGGGCGTTTGGGTGTGGGATGTGGCCACCGGTGCGGGGCTGGTTCTGGAACCGGCCGCGGCAGTTGGCCCGGTGGATCGCCTGGCAGTCAGCGCTGATGGTATCCTGCTGGCTGCGTTGGCGCGCAGCGGCGCTGTCTGGATCTGGGAGCTGGCGGAACACCATCTGCAGGCGACCATTCCGCCGGATGTGACTCGTGCTCGTTCCTTGGCGTTCAGCCCTACCTGTGATGCTTGCCCCGCAGAGCCCGGCTGGATGCTCGCTATCGGTGGGGAGAACGGGCGCGTCTGGCTGTGGGGCATTGAGCAAGTGCCGGCAGAGTGAGGTCGCGATTCCTGCTCCCAGCTACTCATGGCTGTCAATGGTAGCCATAGGCAGAGGGCGTGGCCAGCAGCAGGCTTTCCCGCCCTGGAACTCAAGTGGAGACGGGCGGGCAAACACAGTCGCACCATCTGAGCGGAGCGCTCCAGCCCGTTCGTTCCCGGCATACGATCATCAAAGATGACCGAGTTGGTGCGGGTGGCGGCCAACGCGGCACGCGTGGAGGCGGGCAGGTGGGCGGCGCCTCTGCGAGCGGGGTGGCGCTGATGAACTGTCATCAAGATGGCGAAGGCCTTGGCTATCCACGTCGGGGCAAGAAACGACCATGTTCGCGTTTTTGCCTACCATGATCCAGGCAGCTTTTCGATTCTATGCGGAACTGAATGACTTTCTCCCGGCAAGGAGGCGACACCAGATCATCGCTCGTACCTTTAACCGGGGCCAATCGGTGAAGCATCTTTTCGAAGCCCTGGGCGTACCTCATCCGGAAGTCGAGCTAGTTCTGGCAAACGGCCGGTCAGTGGGCTTTGGCTACCTGGTGAGGAACGGTGATTCGATAAGCATCTATCCTCCCTTCAAATCGATCGATGTCTCCTCTGTGACCAGCGTCCAACCCCGTCCGTTGAGCGAGTTCCGTTTTGTCCTGGACGGCCACCTGGGACGGCTGGCGGCCTACCTGCGCATGGTGGGTTTCGATACCCGTTACCAGAATGACTTTGACGACGCGGAACTGGCTCGGATCTCCAACTGCGAGGAAAGGATTCTGCTCACTCGAGATCGTGGCTTGTTGAAGCGAAGTGAGGTCGTCAATGGTCGTTGGCTGCGAGAGATGAGCCCCAAGAAGCAATTGGTGGAGGTGTTGCAGCGCTACGATCTGTTTGGGGCGGTTGCTCCCTTTCGGAGATGCCTGAGCTGCAACAGCATGTTGCAGCCCGCTCCAGAGGAGATGGTGAATCGCTCGGTGCCACCCATGGCCCGGCAGAACTGTGACAAGTTCCTTTTCTGTCAACCATGCGCCAAGGTGTATTGGAGTGGCTCGCATGTACGCCGGATGTGGAACCTGATCGAGTGGGCCCTGGCACACGGCCGGGCTGGCGGGCCGTCCGCCGCTGATGAACCGTAACCTCAAGACCCTCGCTTTTGCCCTGTTCACCTGGGCATTGGGCGAAGGATTGTTCCTGTACCTGGTTCCGCTGTACCTGGGCGAACTTGGCGCGAGTGCCGCACAGATTGGCACTTTGATTGGGCTATCGTCGCTGGCGCAGGCTGTGGTGATGATCCCGGCCGGGTTTGCCACTGATCGACTGGGGGCGCACCGCGTGCTAGTAGGCGGCTGGCTGACCGGATTGGCCGCCGCAATAGTCATGGCGAGCGCAAACGGCATGTCGCTGTTTGCTGCTGGGTGGATCGTGTACGGCCTGTCAGCCTGGGTGGTTCCTGCCCTGACCAGCTATGTCATCAGCCAAAGGGGATCGCTCAAGCCCGAGAGAGCGCTGACGTGGGTCTTTTCGGCCTTTTCGGCCGGTCTGGTCATCTCTCCCGCGCTGGGAGGCCTGATTGGGGAGCAGTTCGGCCTGCGCGCCTCTTTTGTTGTGGCGGCGGGGCTATTTGGAGTCTCTAACGTGGTCGTGCTTTTGGTACGGCCGCAAGCAGCAGAGGTCAAGGCGTCCGATTACAGTGACACAAGCCTGCTGCGAAATCGGCGCTTTGTGGGGCTCATGGGGGTAGTGTTTGTGGCGATGTTCGCGCTCTGGTTGGGCATCCCGTTGGCACCGATCTATCTGCAGGAGCGATGGGGGGCAAGGGTCGCGGAGGTAGGTTTGCTGGGATCGGCCGCCTCGCTTGGTGAAGTGGCATTGGCGCTGTTTCTTGGCAGCCGGCCGCCGCGCAAGGCATTCATCGCCCTCCAGGCGGTTGGCCTGGTGTACCTGTTGATTCTGTTGAGCACCGGCCAAGTAGGGTGGCTGGCGCTGGGGTTCTTTTTCCGCGCGGGAGCGCTGGTCTCACGCCAATTCATAGATGCCATCTCGGCACGCGTGGTTGCACACTCGCAATTGGGGCTAGCCTTTGCCATCAGCGCAACCGTGAGCCGAGCGGCCGGCGTGGCGTCGGCCGCCTCTGCTGGGCATCTATATGCCATCCGGGCACACTTGCCGTTTCAGCTTGGACTGCTGTTGATTCCCCTGGCCATCGTGTTGACCCAGTGCTTTGCACCCCGGCCCGGCGGTCGGGAAGCTAAAGCAGGACCGTGAGATGGTGTACTGCAATCAACCTGGTGATGTACCGGTCGTGATCGCCCGTGCGGCCGGCAGACCGCGAGGTCACGCGGTTGCACCCCTGTGAGCTTGGAATATAATCGCGGGTGCGACTTGAGAGGCCCGTGCCTGATTTCGGAAAGAGCCAATATGTCAGAGAGAATCGTAATGGCAGCCACTGTGCAACTGCCATACCAGTTTGTTCGGGACACGCTGTCCAATCGCCAAGCTATGGAGATGGTGCGCGACTGGGTCGGGGACTATATGAGCGGCACCGCACTGGTGAGCAGTTGGACCCCTTACTGGAAAGAGATGCTGATTCGCCGGCCGGGCAACCGCGATATCGAGTTGCGCTTCCGCCAAGGGGGGCCGGTCCAAATAGACCAATCCCAGGACCGGATTCTCTCCGAATCGAGGCGAGTGGAGTTTGAGCAAGCTCTGCTCTCGCTGATGGACGAACTGGGGTGCGCGCTGACACAGCGGCGAGTCGCGGACGCTGTTCAGTCTGAGTATCGCGACGCCTCGCGCCAGGTGAGAGAGGATGATTCCATCCTAATTCAGTTCCAGGTTCCACCTCTGGCAAGCGGGTCTGATTCAGCACCCATCGAGATGGCAATGGTGATTCGGAACGATCAATCCATCGACATCTTTGCTCATTGCTCGGACAAGGCTGGCGGGGAGGATTCCATCCGCCTTCTGCTGGCTGATCTCCAGGTCGGCGGCGTTCCACTGGAGAGGACGGGGCCCATCAACCAGCGCCGATAGACGCGGGCTTGGGGAGACACGCTCTGCTGCGGCCCGCCGGACGGCGCTGTGCGGTGCAGAGCAGGCAGCAGGTTAGTCGAATCTGAGCCGCCACACACCCAGCGCGGAAAAGAGAACCGCATAGCCCAGCAGGATACCTGTCTCCGGTAGTACGTCTTTGGCTGTCGCGCCCTGGAGGATTATGGCCTGGAACGCATCCATTGCCCAGGCCGAAGGGAAGAGATGGCCCAGAGCCTGCATTGGTGGGGGCGTGATAGCAATGGGCCACCAGGCGCCGCCCAATGCAGACATAGCCATCGAGGCTCCGACCATGATGTTGCCGGCTTGCTCCTCGGTGCGCACCACCGTGGCAAACAGCATCCCCAAACTGACGATGGCCAGTG
>DAOUVM010000066.1 GCA_030667645.1 Ardenticatenales bacterium
GATATCCTGGCACCCATTACCGGCGGCGGAACCTGTCTGGCTATGTCGATCAGGGCGACCCAGAGCGCTGGAATCTCCCGCAGGTATGACCAGGTGAGGGAGCGTCGAGAATATGAGTGCAAATCGGCCGATGCGCCCACTGCTTTTATGCCAAGCCGGTCACAGGTGAACAGGGCGCGGGGCAGATGGAATTCCTGGGTCACCAGCACGGCCGAGTTCACGCCAAAGATGGAATGGGCGCGATAGCAGGTGTCATAAGTGCGCCGTCCGGCATAATCAGGCTGAATGTCCTGGGCCGGTACACCGCGGGCTAGGGCATAGTCCATCATCCGGCCGGGCTCGTCATAGTCCTCGGATGGGTTGTCTCCGCTGAACAGCAGTTTCTCGACTCGGCCTGCCTCGTATAGCAGCACGGCTGTCTCTACCCGGTCTCGCAGCATCGAACTCATCTGCCCATCGGTGTGGACTCGGGCGCCAAACACTATGGCCACTCGCGCTGACGGGACGTCGGCCGGTTGAAAGATGTCTGGGCTGTAATGCGAACGAATCCAAAGATTCCACAAAAAGGGGGACGCAGCCATACCCACGACTCCTGCAGCCACCAGCAGGCGCGTCCTGAGCCTCATTTCGCGATTCCGTAGTCGATTGCGCGCTCGTCCAAGTTTGCAGATTGGAGCCGGAGCAGTTGATGGATACTTGCCCCCACGAGGCACAGCATGGCATCCAGCGCTGCCTGCTTGACCAGCGCTCCCTCGGCCATGTCCCGGACTTTTGCGGATCGGCCGCACAGGTCCCGTATCGCGCGGCCGGTGCGCGTGCCAGCGGTTCGAGCAAGCAGTGCATACTCGGCCGTCACCCGGCCGTGTCTCTCTTTGTTCTGGTGGAGCCAGTGGGGAAGCTGCTCCACACCGGTTGCGCTACACAAGACGCGGGTCATGACAAACTCTGCCAATGCTGATCCTTACCGGTGTCAAGCGCACCGGGCGCAATCTGCTTGCTGATCGACCGTCCGGTCGCATGGTTGCCCTCTGTCGACTCGTTGATCTGGAACAGATTATAACACGTGCATCATCGCAGGTCACTAGCTGTTCGTTCGTGCTGCAGTGCAGCGGACAGAGATCATGTGAGCGCATAATCCTCGTTTCACGGCCGGCCTCAACAGAACTCGTGTCGTGCGGCCGGAGTGTGGCGCCCAGCTTGGTTGGGACTCTATCCACCAGGCGAGGTCCGGTCATGTCGCTCTCGGGTGGAAACCGATAAGGCGGCCTCGTGCTAACACGACCAGAGCTGTGGCTCTAGCTTCTGATCGTTATCACGCGGTGGTTGTTGTTGCCGGGCCGATCGCAGTCGGGGGCACCCGGATGAACTGCGTCAATACTAGCGAGACAGCCACAAGTCCGGCTCCGGCCAAGAACGGCGCCTGCGAACCATAGAGTTCCCAGATCGCCCCGCCCGCGATCGGCACGATGATGGCGGCAATGTGGCTGATGGTCTGCTCAACCGACAGATTGCTAGTGATCTCTTCTTGCGTAACGGCGATTTTCTGAAAGTAGGTCGTCAGAGATAGCCCAAAGCCGAACAGGATGTTATCAATGACAAACAGGGCAAAGAGGGCTGACAAGGAGTTCACATAAGCGTAACCCAGAAAGACGACGATCAGTGAACTGAATGAGATGGTCAACATCACCCGCTCGCCCAGCCGGCCGACCAGCCGGCCGATTGCCTGCATAGCGTAGGTGTTGACCAAGCTGTTAATGAGAAAGAGCGTGGCGGTTGTCTGGACGCTGATTCCATGCTCCCGCACCAGTAGGAAAATGGCAAAGGTGGTGAAAATGTGGCGGCGCGAGCCCATCAAGAACGACAGCGCATAGAATAGCCAGTAGCGCCGCCGCAAGATCACTCGGCGGCGCCGTGGCAACCCTTTGTTGACTCTTCCGAATGGGAGGAGCAAGACTCCCGCCACAGCCACGAGTCCCCCTGCGGCCGTGAACACTGCCCGGTAGCCCAAGCGATCTGCAAAGAGATAGACCACAACGGTTGCCACCACGGCGGCAATTGCTCCCACGGTACCCAGTTGGCCCAAAAGCCGGGGCGCTTCTCGTTTGTCCACCAGCATGAGTACCACACTGTTGCTGCTCGGGTAGAACCAGTGAAAGCCAATACTCATGATCACAGCGCTGGCCAGCAGATAGGGGATGCTGTATGCTTGACCTGCCAGGAATGTTCCTGCTCCGAGCAGGACGACGCTCAAGGCCATGATGCGCACTTCGGAGAGAACGAGCGCAAGAAATCCGAGCAGGAATCCCATCAACCCTGGGAGTTCGCGGACGGCTTGAATCCAACCCACACTCGCCGGTCCTACGCCGATCTCCTCGACGGCAAAGTTGTTGAACATGGCTTGCCAGATGCGAAAGCCAAAGAAGAGCATAAAGTTGGCTGTCGCCAGATATCCCAGCATCCATCGACGGTTCTCCATTCCTTCCCTCACAAATCAGCTCCTATTGGACCCGTTCCCATGCGGAAAGGGCCAGGCCTTCCCTGGGCTGCGCAACCACGAGGCGGGTAGCATCTCTGTCACGTTGCTTCGCAGGGTGGCGTGCCTGCGATCGCGCTGATCGCCACGGTTCCAAGCGCCCGGGTGCGGAAAGGCGGGGGCAATCCTCTCTGGAAGGCGCACGAGTTCAGCGCTTCACCCGGTTGCCCGGCCGATCGACCGAAACTCTCTTTGTGGAGCGGACGAGCAATCGACAAGATGGGATGCCGGTTGCATAATGCCTATTTTGGATTGTGGGAACCTACCTCTCATCAATCGTGCTCCGAGCGGCCGGACATGCTCTTCACGCACCGATTGTAGCAGCCTCCCTCGATCTCGCCAGCAAGCATCTCATTCCTATCGCGACCGAAGAGTGGGGGTCGTCAAGGCGCCGCACGTTGGCGGCAGGGCCAATGGCGGGTTGCCAAAACGCCCCTTGAGGGATATGATCTGCCGAGTGACGGATGTTCGAGCCAGGATGATGTCGCCCAGAGCTCTCACAGGAGAGGGTGCGCCTGGTGAAGCAGGAGCTGCCCCGGCCAGTTGCCAGGTCGAGAGTGCAGAGGGCGACCCGGAAATGCGTGCGACGTGTTCTCTCAGCGGCTGTTTCTCTGCCGAGTTCAACCCGAGCTGGCCCCGCGCTCGGGCTTGGGGCGTCAGCGGTTGAGTAGTCCGTTTCGGGATTTGTGGATGGGTGGGTCTACCTGGGTCCATCAGACGTGCGAGTTGGCGCGGCTCGAATCTCGCATCCCTGGCTTTGGGTAGATCTTGATAGATGGAAGGATGCGACCGAGTGAGTGGCTGGTGGACGGCCGGCCCGAACCTGCACAAAGGGTGAATTGGGAGTTGACCGGTGATGTTGGCCGACAAACGGATTCTGGTGGTCGATGATTCGTCTGTGGTTCGCGGTTTTCTCAACAAGCTGCTCACGATTGGCGGCGCGCAGGTAGATGAGGCTACAGGCGGGCAGGAAGGGCTGGCGCGTGCCAGGGCTGGAATTCCATATGACCTTATCCTGCTCGATCTGGCTATGCCAGACATGGATGGCATTGAGGTGCTCAGACAGATTCGAATCGAGAATGATACAACTGCCATCGTCATGGTCTCCGGGGTTGGCGGTGTGAAATCAGCAGTCGCCGCCGTACGCGACGGGGCGGATGGCTATATCGAAAAGCAAGACATCTCGGCAAGCGACGACCGCACCGAGTTCCATTTTGCGCTGGAGCAGGCGATCACACATCGCGCCGGATGTGTTGCTCAGATGCAGTTGCAGGAGCTGAAGACTGACTTTTATTCGATGATCACCCACGACCTGCGCAGCCCGGCGGCGGCTCTGCAGATCGCAGTCACCATGCTGCTGGGCGGAGATGCGGGCCCGATATCCGATGAACAGCGCGAGTTGCTCGACGTCGCTGAGAACTCTGTCGCCGAATTGCTGGCATTGATCAACGACTATCTCGATTTTGCCAAGATCGACGCCGGCTACCTGCGCCTGGAAGTTGGCGACGCTGAACTGAGTGGGATTGTTAAAGCCAATGCTCGCCTGGCCGGGATACAAGCGCAGAGCAAGGAGCAGAAACTCGTACTCGACCTGCCCGACGAACCGGTGTTCGCTACGGTTGACGCCGATCGACTCGGGCAGGTGCTGGATAACCTGCTCTCCAATGCCATCAAGTATACTCCCGAGGGTGGGCAGATCAGGGTGGAGCTTTGGACTGATGATGGGAACGCCGTTTTCCGAGTGAGCGACACGGGTTGCGGTGTTCCACCTGATCAGCTTTCGATCCTCTTTGCCAAGTATCACCGCGTGCGCAGCGGGGCTACGCAGGGCATTCGTGGTACCGGATTGGGGTTGCTAATTGTCAAAGAGACTGTGGAGGCTCATGGCGGCACGGTTCACGCTGAGTCAGAAGGGGTGCCGGGAAAAGGAGCTGCATTTATTGTCAAGATTCCGTTGCGGGTTCCGGGGAGTTGATCGACCATGCAGGCAGGGCGGTGATGGAGGGTTTTCCATCGGTGGCGCCCGCCTCGACGCCGGCACTCGCCCCGAAACAGGCGATCGAGATGACGTCCGCCGCTGAACAGACTGGCCGGCCTGGTCTGGGTGGGTGTGAAATCGCACTCGCGTATCATCGCTCGTGATCAAGTCTTGGCTCGGCCCATCGCGCCGAGTCAGCAGGAGGAAGGGAAATGGCAAATCAGATCGGCAACTCGACGGCATTCTCGCCAGGGGACGATGAGGTCTCTCGGCAGGCGCCGGGAAGCATGCGATTAGGGATGAGATTGAGCACAAAGCTCACGCTGGGAGTCTCGGCAGTTGCCCTGGTCATGTGTGCCCTGGGCCTGTTCTCGTTGTACATCCACAGCCCCATCCGCGACGAGTTTTCCAAGCTAGAGGAGGACATCATACCGGGTGCTCTGACCATGCTCGAGACGAAGGCTGCGCTTGCATCTCTTCTGACAGAGGTGGACGAGTTTGTGAGCACCAATGACTGGTCACAGCGTCAACAGGCGCTGGAGAATATTGAGCTTATTCATGAGAACCTGGCCGAGCACACGACGCTCGCGACACATGTCGGCGACGAGGAAGGTCGAAAAGCCCGGGAGATGGAGGACCGAGCCGGGAGCATCATCAGCCTGGCCGAGCAAGTTCTGGAGAAGACGCGAGGCGGGACGCCACGGCAGGGCACGGAGAGCCTCCGGAGCCAAATGCATGCAGAGACTGAGGAGTTGGAGGTTATCCTCGACGAGTACATGGTCGCTCACATGAGCGAACTAGCCGCGGGACAAGAGAGGGTGGCTCAGGCGCAAAAGGCCGGCACGGTGGGGGTCGTGACGGCCTTGCTCATCGCGGTGGTGCTGTGTCTTGGCGCAGGGTACCGGACGGCCAGGTCGATCATCGGGCCAATCCGCCTTCTCAGCGAGGCGGCCGAGAGCATCTGCATGGGCAACCTGGAGGTGGTGGCCGTCGATTCCGGGGACGAGTTGGGCGTGCTGGCCGACGCCTTTAATCTGATGGTCGAGTTCTTGCGGGATCTGCTCGGCCGGATCGCAGCGACCGCACGCCATCTCGCATCCTCCAGCGAGGAACTGGCGACGACGACGAATCAGATGCAGGAGGTCGTGCAGCAGATCGCCGAGGCTGCCGGTCACACAGCGCATGGAGCTGAGATTCAGGCGCGCCGGGCGGAAGGGGCGGCCGAGGCGGCATCGCAGTTGGCGTCGGCCACGCACCGGATCGCGGAAAACGCCGAGAAGACCAATACCGCTTCGATCGAGGTCCAAGTGGCGATAGAAGACTCGGCCAAGCTGGTCGCATCGTTTGGCGATCGACTAAGCGAGATTGATCGGGTTGTAGGCCTGGTGGAAAAGATCGCGGATCAGACGAATCTTCTGGCGCTGAATGCCTCGATCGAGGCGGCCCGGGCGGGCGAGCACGGCGTTGGCTTTACCGTTGTTGCTGACGAAGTGCGCAGGCTGGCGCAGCATTCGGCCGGTTCGGCAGGGGAGATCGCGGCGCTGAGTCGGGCAATTGCTTACCAGTTGGAGGAGGTGCTGGCAGGGATGGGGAATGTCCGGTGCGGGGCGGCCGATGTGGTGGGGTTGGCCAAAGAGACCGCGGCCGAGACCGGGGAGCAGAGTATAGCGTCGAAGGAGATGGTCAAAGCGGTGAACGAGATGGCTGCGGTGGCCGAGCAGAGTGCATCAAGCAGCGAAGAGATTGCAGCTATGGTTGAGGAACAGGTAGCCTCAATCGATCAGGTGGCGACGTCTGCCCGGATGTTGGCGGAACAGGTCGCTGACTTGCGGAGACCGCTGCCAGGCGGGGAGAGCATCATATGAGTGTTGGGTTTCCGTCTCCGGCCGAGACAAAAGGCAGAAGCAAGGTCGCGGCCCGCCACAAGTATGTGGTATTCTTCCTCGGGGAGACTCGTTTTGCGGTTCCTATTCTCCAGGTTCTGCGCATAGTTCGCTTGACACCCATCACTCGGGTACCCAACGCGCCGCGCTTTCTGGAGGGTGTGGTGTCCTATCGGGGCCAGGCGGTCCCGATCATTGACCTGCACAATCGATTGGCCTTGCCGGTCGTAGAATATGCCTATGCGGCTCGCATCCTGGTGGTCGAAGTGGGGTCTCAGATCATTGGGATGCTGGTGGACAAGGTGGTGGATATCCTGCATTTGGAAGAGGAGGTCATTCAGCCACCGCCCGAGATGGTGGCCGACGTAAACGGGGTGTACCTCACTGGCGTTGCTCAGCACGACGGACAGGTGGTTGTCATTCTTGACCTGAGCCGGGTGCTGACTGTGGAAGAGATCGCCGGGGTGAGCGCCTGGCAGGCGGGGGCGAGCGAATGATGATCTGCCAGAGGCGCATGGGGGGAAGAAAATTGTGGTGACCATTGATGTGCTGGTGGCGGATGATTCGCCGCTCATGCAGCGGATCATCACCAAGCTGCTGGAAAGCGAACCGGGCATCCGTGTAGTGGGCACGGCCGATGATGGGCGCCAGGCGATCGAGTGTGTTGGGCGCCTGTCGCCCGACGTGGTCGTCATGGACATCGACATGCCCAACCTGGATGGCCTAGCAGCGTTGCGGCACATCATGCAGCAGAGGCCAACACCGGTGGTGATGGTCAGCGGAATTGCCGATGCGTCTGCTGCCTTGCGTGCGCTAGAGTTGGGGGCCATAGATTTTGTCGCCAAACCATCGGGCCCCATTTCAATCGACCTATACGAGGTGCGCGATGAGTTGATCGCCAAGGTCAAATTGGCCTCCCTGGTGAGTCCCGTGCCCATTGAGGCCGGGTCTATGCGTGCGCCGCTTCCGCTCGAGTGCCAACCACCGCGCGGCCACATGTCCTTGGTGGCGATTGCTGCCTCCACTGGGGGGCCCCAGACGCTTGGTCATATCTTACGCCAACTGCCTTCCGGTTTGCCGGCCGCCATATTGGTGGTGCAGCACATGCCGGCTGTCTTCACCGCCACGTTTGCTGAACGGTTGGATCGGCACAGCTCGGTCACCGTCAGAGAAGCGGGGGATGGTGACACTATCAGATCGGGCGTGGTCTACATAGCACCTGGCGGGGTGCACATGACGGTGGTCAAGGATGGACGCGGACCGGCCCTCCGCATGGAGGAGACACCCCCGGTCAATGCCGTTCGACCCTCGGCCGACGTGTTGATGAGTTCAGTGGCCCTAGTTGCCGGCCGATCGAGCATCGGGGTCGTGCTCACGGGAATGGGAAACGACGGCAGCGATGGGCTGGCTCAGATCAAGCATGCCGGCGGGGCCACCATCGCTCAAGATGAAGAATCGTCGATTATCTTTGGGATGCCCGGGTCAGCGATCAGCCAGGGTGTGGTAGACCGGGTGCTGCCTCTCATTGAGATCCCGGCCGCCCTGGTGGATGCGGTACGGCAATGCGCGGATGAGGTCAATCCGCAATGAATGATTTTGACTTGTCCGAGTTTCGTGACCTGTTCGTAGAGGAAGGCCAGAACTACCTGCAGGTGCTGAACACCAACCTGCTGGCTCTGGAGCGGAACCCTAGCGACGCTCAAGCCTTGGAAGCGATGTTGCGTGCTGCCCATTCTCTCAAGGGAGGAGCGGCAACAATGGGTTACAGTGTCGTGGGGGATCTTGCGCACGCGACTGAAGACGCTCTGGACCAGCTTGGGAAGGGGCGATGGCAACTGACCCCTCCGTTGACCCAACTGCTGTTTGATGCCCTGGACAGGCTGCAGGCACTGCTGGCTGACGTGGCGGCCGCTCGCGAACCGACGGCCGACACCGCCATTCTGGAGCGGCTGCGAGCGTTAGAGCCGCCGGCTACAGCGGAACTGGAGGTGGCCCCACTTCCTACCCCGCCGGGAGACGAGTTTGGCGAGCCGATGGCTCCAACATCGGTTGTGCGGGTGGACGTTCACTATTTGGATTCTCTACTCGACGTTGTTTCAGAAATGGTCATCCATCGAAGCCTGCTCTGCCAACTAGGCCAGCGGTACGAGTTAGCGGCTCTGAGCGATGCGCTGCAAATCCATGATCGCCTGCTGGCTCGACTTCGCAACGCCGTGCTGGGAATGCGAATGGTGCCGGTGAGTCAGGTGTTTGACCGCTTTCCGCGGATGGTACGGGACCTGCTCACTGCTCAGGGCAAGAGAGCGCAGTTTGTGATTGGCGGGGGCAGGGTAGAGATGGACCGCTCGGTGCTGGAGGCGCTTTACGACCCGCTGGTCCATTTGTTGCGAAACGCGATTGACCATGGGCTGGAAACCCCCGCCGAACGCGCCCAAGCCGCCAAATCGCGCACCGCGAGCCTGCGCCTCACCGCTCGGCGGGAACGGGAATCCGTGGTCATCGTGCTTGAGGACGACGGCCGGGGCATGGACAGCGTGCAGATCGCGGCTGCTGCTGTGGAACAAGATCTGATCACTGAGGAAGAGGCCGCAGAGATGAGCGCGGGGCAGATACTGCAGCTGCTCTGTCAGCCTGGTTTCTCCACTAGCAGGGAAGTGACTGCTGTCTCGGGGCGGGGTGTGGGGTTGAGTGTGGTCAAGCGGGCCGTGGAAGCGCTCCGAGGCACACTGGAGATTGAGACGCAGGCCGGCCAGGGAAGCACCTTTCGTCTCAGACTGCCGGTGATGCTGACATTGCTGGATGCAATGCTGGTTCAGGTGGGA
>DAOUVM010000145.1 GCA_030667645.1 Ardenticatenales bacterium
ATTGGAGGCGGTGTGTGATGCAGGTGCAGGAGATACGAAACACGGGTACTGCCGACATTCGGAAAAAGTTAGAGGACGCGCGCGAAGAGTACTTTAATCTGCGTTTTCGACGGGCTTCAGGCCAGTTGGAGGACTATACCCAGATCAAAGTAGTGCGTCGCGATATTGCCCGGCTGTTGACCATCTTGCGCGAGCGTGAGATTGCGGAATGGATTGGTGCAGAGGAAGGCAAGAGCGCATGAGAGCACAGCGGAGACGACTGGTAGGCGTCGTGGTCAGTGACAAGATGACCAAGACTGTGATGGTGGAGGTCGGGCGAACGGCTCGACACAAGCTGTATGGTAAGGTATTGCGGCGCACCAAAAAGTACATGGCACACGATGAAGAGAGTGCTTGCCGAATTGGTGATCGGGTAGAGATCATTGAATCCCGCCCGCTTAGTAGGCGCAAGCGGTGGGCGGTGATGCGAATCGTCCACAGTGCTGGTTAGGTGAGGTGGAGGGATGATCCAGCAGGAGAGCAGGCTCAAAGTTGCCGACAACACCGGCGCGCGGGAGGTGTTGTGTATCCGAGTACTTGGTGGAACGAGACGCCGGTATGGCCGGGTGGGTGATGTCATCACTGTCACTGTCAAGGCAGCCACGCCGCACGGCTCGGTTAAAAAGGGTGACGTTGTGCGGGCGGTGATTGTCCGCACGGCAAAAGAGTACCGCCGTGACGATGGAAGCCATATCTGTTTTGATGACAATGCTGCCGTGATTCTGGATGGCGCCACCCACAATCCCAAGGGGACGCGGATTTTTGGCCCGGTAGCGCGTGAGTTGCGCGAACGAGGATTCACGAAGATCATGTCGTTGGCTCCGGAGGTGTTGTGACCATGAGGATCAAGCGCGGCGACACGGTCCTAGTTATCAGTGGGAATGATAGAGGCGAGACTGGCACGGTGCAGAGAGTGATGTTGAAGGAAAGGCGCGTGGTGGTGAATGGTGTCAACATAATCAAAAAGCACCAAAAGCCGATGCAGACCGGCGGCCGATCCAAAACGCAGCCCGGCATCATCGAGTTCGAAGGGCCACTGTCTGTCTCTAGCGTCCAGCTTGTCTGTCCTAGCTGTCATGAGCCGACCCGGATTGGCTATGCCTTGGATGAGGGTGGCACGAAATCACGGGTCTGTAAGCGGTGTGACGCCGTGATTGGGTGAGCTGCCCATGATCAGCGATTGGGATAACCATTGCACCATGAATAGAGCCAGCCGTCGTGGGAAGGGCGCTGCCCAAGGCAACGTCACCGGCCGACCACGGTCTGGTAGTCGACCCGAGGTCGGGATCAGGATCAGAGAGGGTTCGGAATGCCGAGATTGATGGAACGGTATCGGGAAGAGGTGCTCCCGGCCATGATGAAAGAGTTCAGTTTCTCCAACGTCATGCAGGTGCCGCAGGTGAGCAAAGTGGCAGTGAATGTTGGTGTTGGCGAAGCATTGGACAACGCCAAGGCATTGGACTTTGTGGTACAGGACATTGTCACGATCACAGGCCAAAAGCCGGTCATCACACGAGCCAAGACGTCGATTGCCAGCTTTAAGTTGCGTGAAGGGCGATCGATCGGCGTCAAGGTGACCTTGCGCGGCGAGCGAATGTGGAGCTTTTTGGATCGTATGGTGAACCTTGCTCTGCCACGACGGCGCGACTTTCGCGGTGTTTCCCCGGACTCTTTTGACGGCCGAGGGAATTACTCGCTGGGATTCCAAGAGCAACTGGTCTTCCCGGAAGTGGATTATGACAAGATCGACAAGATCAGGGGTTTCGAAGTTACCATTGTGACGACGGCCAAGACAGATGAAGAGGGCTACCGTCTATTGGCTCTGCTAGGTATGCCGTTCGCCGCTACATCCGGCAATTAGGAAGGAGGCTTTGTGGCAAAGACCTGTATGCCCTATCGGGAACAGAGAAGAAAATACGAGGTTCGGGTTAGGAATCGCTGTCGCAAGTGCGGCCGGCCGCGGGGCTTTATCCGTCGCTTTCAATTGTGCCGGATATGCTTCCGGGAGTTGGCGCTGGAAGGCAAGATTCCCGGCGTGGCCAAGTCCAGTTGGTAGGGGAGACAGGATAAGATGATTAGTGACCCTATCGCCGATATGTTGACTAGAGTGAGGAATGCGCTGATTGCTGGGCGCTCCTCCGTCTCGATGCCTAGTTCCGGGATCAAGCTGGCAATCGCCAACCTGCTCGTAGAGGAGGGTTTCATTGCCGGGGTCGAAGTGCTGCCGGAAAAGCCGCAACCTGTCTTGAGCCTGAAGCTCAAATATGTTGGCCGGCGGCGCTCGCGCCGGCCGGTCATTGCGGGCTTGAAGCGCGTCAGCCGACCTGGAAAGCGCATCTATTCCAAGCGTTCCGATATTCCGTGGATACAGAGCGGGATGGGCATAGCTATCCTATCCACTCCAAAAGGGGTGATCACGGGGCGCCGGGCGCGCAAATTGGGAGTGGGTGGCGAAGTGCTGTGCCACGTGTGGTAGGGAGAGTGGATTGTGTCACGGATTGGACGTTTACCCATCCCTGTACCTGATGGGGTAGAGGTTATCATAAGTGGACCCCAGGTCCGCGTGAGTGGTCCCAAGGGCGAACTTGAACGGGTTTTCCACCCTGATATGCGCGTGGAACTGACCGGTGGTCAACTGCTCGTGAGTCGGCCAACTGACCAGCGTCACCATCGAGCGTTGCATGGCTTGTCCCGCGCTTTGCTGAACAACATGGTCGTTGGAGTCAGCCAGGGATTCGAGAAGGTGCTGGAGATTGTCGGCGTCGGCTATCGGGCGGTTTTGGAGGGTGAGAGCCTGAGTTTGAGTCTTGGTTTCTCACACGCGGTGGTTGTCGATCCCCCCGAGAACATCAAGTTTGAGATTGAACCGCGCAGGAAGTTGATCACGATCAGTGGAATCGACAAGGAAACAGTGGGCCAGGTGGCCGCCGATTTACGCAAGTTGCGCCCGCCAGAGCCGTACAAGGGCAAAGGCGTGCGCTATCTGGGCGAGTATGTGCGGCGCAAGGCGGGCAAGGCGGGTAAGGCAGTGTAATGAACATTTCAGAAAAGAAACGGTTGGCGCGGCTACGGCGTCACCGCCGAGTGCGCAAGAAGATCTCGGGTACGGCTGACCGGCCGCGCCTGAACGTTTACCGCAGCCTGACACATATCTACGGGCAGGTGGTGGATGACACTGCCGGTCATACGCTGGTATCAGCGTCCACCGTTGACCGGGATGTGCGCTCTGCGGTGCAAGGGAAACACAAGACCGAGCAGGCCCGTGTAGTCGGGCAGGTGCTGGCCCGCCGCGCCCTGGAAAAAGGGATTAAGCAGGTAGTCTTTGATCGCGGTGGGTGGGTCTATCATGGTCGGATCAAAGCGTTGGCGGAAGGGGCCCGTAAAGAGGGCCTGGAGTTTTAGCCGGGAGGAATCATGGGTCGACCCAAGCGCCGCGATCTGGATCAGCCAGAGGAGCTAGACGAGCGTGTAATTGATATCAACCGCGTGGCCAAAGTTGTCAAGGGAGGCCGCAAGTTCCATTTTCGTGTAACCGTTGTGGTTGGCGATAATCATGGTAAGGTAGGTGTCGGGATCGGAAAGGCACGCGGAGTGCCCGACGCAATCCGCAAGGCCATGGATCGTGGCCGAAAAAACATGCGTCTGGTGCCGATCATTGGCACCACGATCCCTCATCAGATCGTCGCCAAACACGGCGGCGCGGTTGTCATGCTGAAGCCGGCGACCCCCGGAACTGGGGTGATTGCGGGCGGTGGAGTGCGCGCAGTGCTCCAGGCGGCTGGTGTCAGGGATATCCTGACCAAGTCGCTTGGCAGTGCCAACGCCTTGAATGTTGTGCTCGCCACTGAAAAGGCATTGAGTAGACTCAAATGGGTGGAAGCAGAGGCGGTCGCACGCGGCAAAACCACTCGGGAGATGATGCCGTTCTGGAGCAAGAGAGATGAGCGCTAGACTCAGGATCACTTTGGTCAAGAGCCCAATCGGCTACAATGTGCGCCAGAGACGTACGGCGCGCGCTCTGGGGCTCAGGCGCCTCAATTCAACTGTAGAGCATACCGATGTCCCCAGCGTCCGGGGTATGGTCGCAAAGATCAGTCATCTGGTGAAAGTGGAAGAGGTAAAGTAGGATGAAATTGCATGACCTGCGTCCTGATCCGGGGAGCCGGAAGAAGCGCAAGCGAGTGGGTCGAGGCACCGGTTCCGGCCACGGCAAGACAGCCGGTCGTGGGACCAAGGGACAGGGTGCCCGGTCTGGCGGTGGCAAGGGCCACTATTTTGAGGGCGGTCAGCTTCCGCTGGTGCGTCGCTTGCCCTTCAAGCGTGGTTTTACCAATATTCGCAAGATCTACTATCGGGCGGTGAACGTTGATCAGCTCACCTCAGGGTTTGCCCCCGGAGCGGAGGTGACCCCTGAATCGCTGGCTGTCATCGGCTTGCTGAAAAAACCCACCGATCCGATAGTCATCCTGGGCCGGGGCGAGATTGACTTTGCCCTGACCGTCAAGGCGGACCGATTCTCGGAGAGTGCCAAGGCCAAGATCGAAGGCGCTGGCGGCTCGACGGAGATTCTGGAACGTTAGCCTGGTGCCGGGAGAGAAGAGATGATTGAAGCGGTTCGGAATGCTTGGAACCTGCCTGACCTGCGGAAACGAATACTCATCACTGTCCTGATCTTGGCTATCTATCGCCTGGCCGCGCACGTCCCTGTGCCGGGCGTGGACAGAGAAGCGCTGGCGGTGCTGCTCAGTGGTCAGTCGGCCGCCAGCAACCTTGTCGGCATCTTGAACATGCTGTCAGGTGGGGCGGTGGCTAACTTTTCCGTCTTGGCGATGGGGGTGTATCCCTACATCACGGCCTCTATCATCATGCAGCTCTTGCAGCCTATCATTCCGGCATTGGAGGAACTGGCCAAGGAAGGCGAAGCGGGTCGGAACAAGATGAACATGTATACCTACTATCTGGCCATCCCGATGTCTGCGCTGCAGGCGGTGGGCCAGATTCGCCTATTCAGTGCTGGCCAACTCACGGGTGGGTACCCCATCATGCCCGGGTTTGGGTTTAGCGGGGAGAGCTTGCTCCCGTCCGTTACCACTGTCATCACTATGACAGCGGGCACCATGTTTGCCATCTGGTTGGGCGAACTTATCACTGAACAAGGTATCGGCAACGGCCTTTCTATCATCATCTTTGGCGGGATTGCTTCGCAGATGCCAGCGAACATCGCCGGGTTACTGACCGACGATCAGAACCGTTGGATGTATATGAGTGTGTTCATCTTGCTGACGGCAGTCACGGTGCTTTTCATCGTGGTGGTTCAAGAGGGTACGCGGCGCATCCCGGTGCAGTATGGGAAACGCGTACGTGGGCGGCGACAGTACGCCGGAGGCAGCACCCACCTTCCGATCAAGGTGAATACGGCCGGCATGATCCCGCTGATTTTTGCCCAGTCCATCCTCACTTTCCCTGCCGTCCTGGCTCAGTTCTTTGTTGGCTCGGAGACCGCCTGGCTGGCGAGTGCCGCTGCTTCAGTGGATCAGCTCTTTGGGCAGGCAACGGGTTGGGTGTATTGGGTGGCATACTTTTTAATGGTGGGTGGCTTTACCTACTTTTACACTGACGTGATGGTGCGGCAGCAGAATCTGCCGGAGACGCTGCGAAAACAGGGCGGCTTTATCCCCGGCATCCGCCCGGGCAAGCCAACAGAAGATTATTTGGACGGCGTCACACGCCGAATCACTCTGGCCGGGGCCCTCTTTTTGGGCATTGTGGCCGTCATGCCGGGAATGGTGCAGTTGTTTGGCGTTCAGGCCAATGTGCTGGTCATCTCCAGCGCCGGGCTGCTAATTGTAGTTGGGGTGGTGATTGACACCATGCGTCAGCTTGAAGCTCAGTTGCTGATGCGACACTATGAAGGATTCATCAAGTAGGCGGGTTCCGTGAACTGTTGTCTTGATCACCATCCATCCCGAAGAGTCGCATTCCCGTTGAGGGGAGAGTAGCGGTTGTCCAGTTACATCGTGTTGCTAGGCGGTCCAGGCTCGGGCAAGGGAACCCAGGCGGATATGCTGGTTGAGGAGTTGGGTTTGCCACAGGTGTCCACGGGTGAGCTCTTCCGAGAACACCTAGAGGACGGAACCGAATTGGGCTGCCTTGCTCGGGAATTCATGGATCGCGGCGAACTGGTACCAGATGAGGTCACTATCGGTATGGTGCGAGAGCGATTGGCGAGGCCCGATTGCACCAGCGGGGCCTTGCTGGATGGCTTTCCGCGGACCATTCCGCAGGCAGAGGGGCTGGATGCACTTTTGGCGGAAATGGAAGCGGAGCTGACAGTGGTTCCCTTTATCAAGGTGGATCGGGACACACTGCTGCAACGTCTGGCCGGCCGCTGGACCTGTCGCCAGTGCAGCACCATGTACCATGCGGTTTTCAGCCCCCCGCGCCAAGCCGGCATTTGTGATAGGTGCGAGGGTCAGCTTTACCAGCGGTCCGATGATACGCCGGAAACTCAGCGTCGGCGCATAGTGGTCTACTTTGAGCAGACAGCCGCGCTCATCGAGTGGTATGGAAAAAAGAGG
>DAOUVM010000070.1 GCA_030667645.1 Ardenticatenales bacterium
CGCTCATGCGGGCGATTATAGTTGGCAAGAGGTACCCGTCAAGGGCATCTCGCCTCGACCGTCATCCCTGCGCCTTTGATGATTCCACCCATGGTGAACGCATAAATCGGATTCGCACTGGGAATGATAATTTGCGCTCGCCCTCGGCCATCGAGAAATGTTTGCCTTTGCGAACTACCGAGAAGCCTACCTTCGCAGACGCCTTTGCAGCGCGGCAGTGGGGTACGCCTGGAAGCCTTGGCACAGCTACGCCGGCACCTCGACCAGACGACTGACTTTATCTTTTACCAACTCCTCGACCGTAGCCAGGTATGTTTCTATGGCATCTGTTATGCTCTCAAGGGCCTCTTTTTCAGTGGCACCCTGAGACCAGCACCCCGGCAATCCAGGACACCAAACAGCATAACCTTCATCTGTCCTCTCAAGTTTGACTCTGTACTCTATCGAGAGTCCTCCTACGATGACAGCGCTACGCTTGATGACAAGCGGCGAACAGACACGCCCGTCGTTGGCGATGGCCAACATCGAAGCGCTCGTGCCGCTCTCTGCCACTCGATTTGACGACGAGCTGCCTGCCTCCCAAATGGAGAAAGGACTGCTCATATCGCTCATCTGGAGCACACTAGTCCAAAGCGCTTTGCGTATCACGCGGTGTTTGGAAACGGCAACCCCCCAGTTTGTACCAAAGCAGCAGTGCTCGCACAAACGAAATACCCGCGTCCCCGTTTGCCTCACTCCTGCCGGTATGGGTGAACGGCAAATGCGGGAGCCCATCCTGAGCCGAGTCGGAGGACCGCGGGCTTGCGTTGCAGCCCTCTCCATCGGCCGCCTGACGCTGTGCTTGTCGCCTGGCAGCGTAATCCGCCGCCAGCAGTACGCGCCTCGAAGGCCACTCTTTCTCCCTCGCGCGCGGAAGCCAGCGACGGGGGAACGGAGCCTTGCCCATTGCTTTGCACCTCACCTGTGGCTCTAGACAAACCCGGCCGCATGCGTTATAATCTCGCCCATTGAGAGTAGGCAGAATGCGAGTCGGCAAGGACTCGTTTTTTTTCGGAGGCAACCCCGTGGCGAACACACAATCAGCCATCAAGCGGATTCGCAGCAGCGGACGCAAACGGCTACGGAATCAACTGTATCGCAGCCGGGCGAGAACTTTTATCAAGCAAGCGCGCGTGCTGGCTGATGAAGGGAACGTGGAAGAGGCCCGAGCGGCAGCAGAGCAAGCCATCACCACTCTGGACAAGGCAGCCGTCAGGGGAATCATCCACCGCAACAATGCCGCCCGGCGGAAATCCCGCCTGATGCGCATGTTGGCGAACGCCGAGCAGGCCGATTAACCGGCCTGGACAGAGACTCTAGACAGCAGTCTGACCGGGCATCGCCGCTCACGGCGATGCCTTTTCGTGCACCAAGGAGGCGTGATGCGCGTACTCGTCACCGGCGGAGCAGGTTTTCTCGGTTCCCACCTGTGCGATTATCTGTTGGCGCAGGGACACAGAGTCATCGCGATGGACAACCTGATCACCGGGAACGTCGAGAACATCGCCCACTTGGCCGGCCGGGCCGATTTCGAGTTTATCAAGCATGACGTCACCCAATACATCTATGTCCAGGGCCCGCTGGATGCCATTCTCCATTTCGCCTCGCCGGCGAGTCCGATCGATTATCTGACGCACCCCATCCCCACGCTCAAGGTGGGCGCATTGGGTACGCACAAGGCTTTGGGACTCGCGCTTGGCAAGAAAACCCGCTTCCTGCTCGCCTCTACTTCCGAAGTATACGGCGACCCGCTCGTCAATCCCCAGCCGGAGGACTATTGGGGCAATGTCAACCCCATTGGTCCACGCGGCGTGTACGACGAGGCAAAGCGGTTTGCCGAGGCGCTCACGATGGCCTATCATCGCTACCATGGTGTGGATACTCGCATTGCGCGCATTTTCAACACCTATGGCCCTCGGATGCGGCTGAACGACGGCCGGGTAGTGCCCAACTTTATCCACCAGGCGCTTACTCAACAGCCGCTCACCGTCTTTGGGGACGGCTCGCAAACACGCAGCTTTTGCTTCGTAGCCGATCTGGTGCGTGGCCTCTATAGCCTTCTCATGTCTGACGAGCACCAACCGGTGAACATCGGTAATCCAACCGAAATGAGCATTCTCGAGTTCGCTCACACTGTCCTGAACGCAACCGGGAGCCAGTCCGAGATCACGTTTGTGCAACCCACCGATGAGCGGGTTGTGGACGATCCCAAGATACGCCGTCCGGACATTGCCCGTGCTCGGGAGCTGTTGGACTGGGAACCCACGGTTGACCTGCGGGAGGGGCTGCGTCATACCATAGCCTATTTCAAGGAACTGGTGTGAGGCTTTATCAGCGACGTATCCCATTTCCGCTGCATCTAGCATGGGATACGCCGCTGGTGCGATTGGGCTGGCTGGCGCTGGCGGGGGCCGCCGGTCTCGGATTGGCGACACTGCCGCTGCCGGCCGCCGGGCTGCTGCTAGCCGGGACGGCGATGGTGCTGGCGATCCTGATCGAGCCCTTGATTGGGCTGGCTCTGACATTGCTGGCAGGCCCCTTTGGTGCGCTGGAGAGTGTCATCCTGGGGGGGACCGCGATGGATTCGGGCCAACTACTGTTGGCCCTGACGCTTGCAGCCTGGTTGGCGCGGGGAGTCGCCCGGCGCGAAATCCGACTGCCCATAGTGGGACGAGCGCTTGGCATTCCGCTGGCACTATTCGTTGCGGTGGGCTTGATCTCGCTGTGCGGGGCACCCTCGCTGACGCTTGGGTTCAAAGAGGTTCTCAAGTGGGTGCAGGTGGGGTTCGTCGCCTGGTTCGCGGCCGACACTCCCCGGCAACGGGAAAACGACCGGGAAAGAGCGATAGTCCAGACCCGTCTCAAGCTTGTGACGGCTGCTGTCCTCTTGGCAGGGTCATGCCAAGCTCTCATCGGCATTTGGCAGTTCGGCCTGCGCGGTCACGGGCCGGAGCATTTCGAGATTCTCGGCCGCTTTTTCCGCGCCTATGGCACATTTGAGCAGCCCAACCCGTTTGCGGGATACCTCGGGTTGACGCTACCGATCGCCGTGGGAATAGGCATTGGCGGGCTGGGCAGTTGGTGGGGAAAAAAAGCGAGCACCAGAAGACAGGCATCTATTCCTAGATTGCTGACAATCATGTTCATCATAATCGCCGTTCTTGCGGCCGCACTCCTGATGTCCTGGTCTCGTGGGGGCTGGCTGGGGGCGGCGGGCGGGTTGGCAGCAATGACGTTCTTTTGGCCGCGCAAGCGCTGGATGGGGGGACTGCTGGTGCTGGCATTGGCAGCAGGCGGGTTGGGTGCGCTACGAATCGGACTGATCCCGGATCAGTTCACCGCCCGGCTGGTAGGATTTGCCGGCGATATCCAGATTCAGGATGCGCGCGGGATGGACATCACCCCCAGCAACTACTCGGTGTTGGAGCGAGCGGCGCACTGGCAGGCTGCCCTGAGCATGGCAAACGAGTTTCCCTGGCTAGGCGTCGGCTTGGGGAACTATGAGGCTGCCTACTCGGATTATGCCCTGCTCAATTGGCCCTATGCACTGGGGCACGCGCACAACTATTACCTGAATCTTCTGGCCGAGGCCGGAGTGGTAGGTCTTTCCGCCTATCTGCTGTTGTGGGCCGCCATCGTCTGGCAGACAGCACGAGTCATACGTAACACGTCCTACCCGCTGCGCGGCTTGGCCCTGGGATTGATGGGCGCCTGGGTTCACCTCTCTGTTCACCACCTGGTGGACAAGCTCTATGTCAACAATATCTACTTGCATCTTGGAGCCATGATTGGCATCCTGATCTTGCTTCAAAGACATGCCCATCTGGCAAGCGCGGCAGACAGCACAGCCTCCCTTGACGCCAAAGAGACCCGTCTCTGGATTGGATCATGACTACCGGTTGAAGATTATGCTGACCCTGATGGATCATCTCTTTTTCTTTTTCACCAAGCCGATCTTTAGCATGGCTGGCCGTTTTGGAGTCAACGCCAAGGAACTGGAACGCTTTCTCAAGTTCATAGTGGTGGGGACCATCGGCTTTGTGGTGGATTTCGGCATTCTCAATGTACTGATGCTGACACTCCAAGCGCGGCAGGTTGACCTGGGGATGTGGAATCTGTTCGGAGTTGTCCTGCTCAATGGTACCTTGACGGTCTCCAACACGATCTCCTTCAGCTCGGCCGTGATCTCCAATTTCACGTGGAACTACTTGTGGACCTACCCCGAATCGCGCAGCAAACCGCTGGTGAGACAAGGGGGGCAATTCTTTCTCGTCAATCTCGTGGGACTGGGAATCAACCTGGCAGTTCTCAACGCGCTAAACCCCCTCTGCACACAGTTGTTCGGCCTATTGGGCTATAACGCCGCGAAAGCAGTAGCCACAATCGTCGTCCTGTTCTGGAACTTTTTTGTGAACCGCTACTGGACCTATAGCGACGTGGAGTGATCACTGGTAGGCGACTCGTGGCACGGATAGGGATTGACTACACGGCGGCGGTCCAACAGGCGGCAGGCATCGGCCGCTATGTACGCCAGTTGATCCGCGCGTTGATGCAACTGGATCGGATCAACGAATACCGCATCTTTGCGGCGAGCCAGACGCCCATTCCCAATCCTCCATTCCCCATCACCCGAATTCCAGTTCACGACAAGTGGCTGATGCGGATATGGCATCGTGCGCGCCTGCCGTTACCGGTAGAACTGATCACGGGCCGGGTCGACCTCTTTCATTCGCCTGACTTTACCCTTCCGCCCACCCTCCCGGGCACACCAACCCTTCTCACCATCCACGATCTGTCCTTTGCACGCGATCCCGCCTCGGCCAACGAGCGACTGCGGGTCTACCTCAGCCGGGTCGTCCCGCGCTCGGTGCGGCGCGCCAGTCACGTCTTGGCGGACTCGCAGGCAACAAAGGATGACTTGGTCGCACTGTGGGACACTCCGCCCGACAAGATCAGCGTGATCTACTGCGGTGTAGAACCCCGCTTTCAGCCGGTAATCCATCCAGATACGCTGGCGGCCGTACGCGCCAGATACGGCCTGGGAGAGCGGCCGTTCATCCTCTCCGTGAGCACTATACAACCCCGCAAGAACTACCAAAGACTGATCCAGGCCTTTGCGCCCCTCGCCGCCCAACATCCAGACCTTTCGCTCGTCATCGCCGGGGGACGAGGATGGCAGTACGAGGAGGTGCTGGCCGAGCCGGACCGGCACGGGATCAGCGATCGGGTGCGCTTTCCCGGCTTTATTGGCGACGCTGATCTGCCTGCACTCTACAGCGCAGCGACTCTCTTTGCATATCCGTCCCTATACGAAGGTTTTGGGCTTCCCATTCTGGAATCCATGTCTTGCGGCACGCCGGTCATTGCCTCTGATCGCTCCAGTCTGCCGGAAGTGACCGGGAGTGCCGGATTGCAGGCAGATCCGCTGGACGTGCCGGCCTGGACGGCCGGGATGAAACAACTGCTCACCGATGCCGCCCTGCGAGCCGACCTCATCGTCAAGGGGAGGCGCCAGGCCAAGCGCTTTCGCTGGGAGGATGCCGCCGCGCAACTGCTCACCGTATACGAACGGTTGTTGCGTGGCTAGCAGAGTGCAACCCCTTCTTGCCACGCCTGCGTCGCCGTGGGCGGTTGGCAAAGACGATTCTCCCTGAGGTTCGGGCGAGAGTTCGGACACTCGGTCAGGAACGTCGATCCGATACTCAGGTTCTCCACCTCGTCATCCTGCGCAGAGTTGGGTATAATGCAGCGAATCGATTCGAGACGCACCCGGGATTGCCCGATGCTCTGGCCGGGTTTCGGCCAAACGTGGACTGTGTAAATGGAGTCACCCCCTTCCACCCTTCTCCGGCTATTGGAACACTCTTCGTCCATGGCTGTGCTTTCGCAGCCGGCCGAGGATCTGGGAGTGGCAGAGACGGTTCCCTTTCCCTTTCTAGCCATCGTCGGCCAAATGGAACTCAAGACCGCCATGCTGATTGGACTGACCAACCCGCGGATAGGTGGCATCCTCCTCAGTGGACCGCGCGGTACCGGAAAGACAACCATTGTTCGCAGCCTGACCGATCTACTGCCCCACACTCTGCGCAGCATTTGCCCCTACGGCTGCACCGAAGAAGCAGTAGAGGAGTGGGGAATGGATGCCGTCTGCCCCGACTGTGCCGTTCTCTATGGTCAAGGAAAACCGCTCACGGCGCCGGACCGGGTGCGGCTGATCGAACTGCCCCTCAACGCCCGCATGGAAGACACAGTAGGCGGGATTGACGAGCGCATAGCGATCGAGCAAAAGAGGGTACGACTGCGGCGCGGCATCCTCGCCCAGGCAGATCAGAACATCCTTTATGTGGACGAGATCAACCTGCTCAACAATACACTTGCAGACGCGATTCTGGATGCGGCCGCCCAGGGCCGCTACACCGTTCGGCGCGGCCCACTTGCGATGACCTATCGTTCGCGGCTGATGCTCATAGGCTCAATGAATCCAGAGGAAGGCGAGCTACGGCCGCAGATAATGGACCGCTTCGGACTCAGGGTGGTGGTGCGGGGAATTGAGGACCACTCTCAACGGATGGAGATCTACCGGCGTACCCGCGCCTACCTGGAGCACCCGCATGCGATGACCGCGCAGTGGGCAGAGGAGACCCGGCTGGCGGCGGAAGAGGTCGAACGTGCCCGCCGTCTCTTGCCACAAGTCGAGTTGGACCCCGCAGTCGCGCAGGTCGGCCTCCAACTGATCCGCCAGTTGGGGATACAATCACACCGAGCCGAGTTCACCCTCTTTGAGGCTGTCCGCGCCCACGCCGCCCTCGATGCACGATCAGTGGCAGACCTGGAGGACTTGAGCGTGGCAGCTCCCATGGCACTGCGCCTGCGTCGCAGTGCGTTCATGCGTGGTTTCATTGAGCAAAAGACTAGAGAGGACCGGGAGATTCAGGCCGCGTTGAATGCCATCAAGCACCAGGAAACCCGTCCGGTCACGGGTGAGGCCAAAGAGCAATGAAGGGCAAACTGGTCGCCGTTCTCATCCTGTTGGGCGTTGCGCTGATCCTCGTTGGCTATTTTTCCCCCTGGGTTCCACACCGGGCGGCGGGACTGGCGCTCACCGGTTTCGAGATCGGTGAGTGGATAAAGTTCGCGCCGGAGGTACAGAGCGGCAGCTCCCCTCTCAGACGAGTCGATTTTTACTGGCCTCCTGCCGTCGCCGCCATGGGGCTTGCGTTGCTGGCCGGCAACAGCCGGCCATGGCGCTGGCGTGACTGGAGCCTGGTGGTGATCGCCGTCATCCTCAGCCTTCTTCCCTTTCCACTGCTGGAGGAGATCAGCGATCTCAATGGCATCAAGGCCAACATCGGGCGACTGGGATTGGTGGCAATGGGAGAGATCACTTGCCTGGTAGTTATCGCCAGGCAGGGTTTACCAGCAAAGGTGCGGGGGACAGCATTATTACTGGCGGCCGGGTTCGGGGTGATTCTGGTCAGCCGTGCCTTTTCGACGGCCGAGCCAATTGTCGAGCGACTATATGATCAGGCCATCGACCCAGGGCCGGGCTACAATCTGACGCGATGCGGAATGGCGCTGCTATCCATGGCAGGCATCAGCAGACTCGTCAACGACTGAGCTAAACCAAGGAGACGACGCGCCCCCGAAACACCGCCTCCGAGCTACAATCGCTTGTCCAGGAACGAGATGGCCTCACCCACAGTGGTGATCTTTTGCGCCTGTTCGTCCGAAATCTCCCCGCCGAACTCTTCTTCCAGAGCCATAATGAGCTCAACCAGATCCAACGAATCCGCTTCCAGGTCCTCGCGGAATCGGGCTTCCAAGGTCACCTGCTCTGGATCAGCGCCCAACAAGTCTACGATGATGGCTTTAACTCGCTCGAATGAGTCTGACATAATTCTCTCCTCTGGATGCGCTAGGAATTCCGCCCATTTTAACGAGTGACATGGAAATGTCAAGCCGATGCAAGTTTGACAGGCCACAGCCTGGCTGGTACACTCGTTCGATCTGATTTGAGAAACACTGGATCGGACCAATAGTTACGGAGCCCCCCCCTGATCAAAGATAGAAAAGCAGACCACGTTCGTATCAACTTGGAAAAGGACGTACGGTTCCGCCGCCTGGGCAGCGGCCTCGGTGCGGTTCGCTTCATCCACCAGGCGCTCCCCGAGCTTGATCTGGACCAGGTGGACACGTCAACCGTCTTTCTCGGAAAGAAGCTGAAAGCTCCCATCCTCATTTCGAGCATGACCGGTGGAAACACCGAACTGCCGGCCGTTAACCGCCACCTGGCAGCAGCAGCCCAAGCAGCCGGCATAGCGATGGGGGTTGGGTCGCAGCGGGCAGCCATAGAGGATCCGGCCCTCGTTCCGACCTTTCAGGTGCGCGACATCGCTCCAGACATCCTACTATTCGCCAACCTGGGTGCTGTCCAGTTGAACTGCTCTTATGGAGTGGACGAGTGCCGGCGAGCTGTCGAGATGATTGAGGCCGACGCTCTCATTCTGCACCTCAATCCGCTCCACGAGGCTGTCCAGCCCGAAGGGGACTGGAACTGGAGCAACATATTGAGCAGGATTGAGGTCGTTTGCCGCAAACTGCCCATCCCCGTCATCGCCAAGGAGGTCGGCTGGGGTCTCTCGGAGCAGGCAGTGCGAGATTTGTCCAATGCAGGCGTCGCGGCCTTGGATGTGGCCGGGGCCGGGGGAACTTCGTGGAGCGAGGTAGAGTATCACCGTGCGCGCTCCCCATTGGAGGCCCGAATTGCGGCTGCTTTCGCAGACTGGGGGCTCACTACCGTCGAATCTTTGCTGCTCACCCGGGAAACCGCCCCACACCTTCCCGCCATCGCCAGCGGCGGACTGGTAGATGGAGTTGACATAGCCAAGGTGATTGCGTTGGGCGCGTCCCTGGC
>DAOUVM010000210.1 GCA_030667645.1 Ardenticatenales bacterium
CTCGTCAAACAACGGATGTGTATATGCATGCTCCCATATCGGCTGAAACCAGTTGCCGTCGCGATTGTTCGGCCGATACAGGGTGTACAAGAACTCGCTGATCGCCGGGAAATCGGCCGGCCCGGCACAGGTCCGCATGCTAACCGTCATAGGTGCTCCTCTTTGAACTCTGTACTAGCCACCCGACAGTTCTTGATTGGGACACGGATTGGCACAGATTTCCACAAGTTTTTTGTTGGTTTTCACCAAATTACCCGTGTTTTTCCGTGTTCATGCGCGTCCAGAAGAGGTTTGTGCCTAGAGTGTCAGGTGACTAGAACTCTGTATCCTCTCCGCAAAGCGTCCGTGGTAAGATTCGGTTGCCTCCCGCTCGTCCGGGCTGGGCATCTCTGCAATCTGACGTACTATCGCTTATTCTCCATGACCAATTCCATCGGGAATGGCCTGCCATGCCCGGGATACACGGTATCGATGTGCTTTCTCCCTAGTTTCTCGACGCTGGCGCATGCTGCCACCGGGTCGTCCATGAGCGAGCTTGGGGCCGGTCTATCTCTGTTCTCGAACAGATCGCCGCAAAACAGGTCGCCGCCGGCCGTCAGGATTCCTATTGAACCCTTGGAGTGGCCCGGAATAGAGAGAACCTTGGCGTCGAATCCGTGTTCGGAGAGATCGTATCCATCCCCGACAATTAGATCGGGTTTGAATCTCTTTGATTTGCCAAACCCGGAAAAGATTGGGATCATGATTCTGATGAGAACATTCGGTTGCTTTCGATTCCAGAACATGTCTCCCCGTTCAACCATTCCCGAGTCATCATGGTGCATGGCGATTCGCGCGCCGAACTTTTCTCGGAGATGAGCGGCATTGCCGCTATGGTCGAAATCCCCATGCGTCAAGATCACCAGCTTGAGATCGTCAGCCTTGGTGCAGCCCGCGCTCTCGAGCTCTTTCTCGAGGTCGGCCCGGCCGTTCGAGCCTCCCGTGTCGATCAGAATATGGCCGCTGCCGGTATCGATGAGGTAGCAGTTCACGCTGCCCATTCTGAAAGGCATCTGCAAGCTGATGGTTCTGATTTCTTCCGCCATCTCTTCATCCTAGTTCCTCTGGCGCCTCGGGCCCCAAGGGAATCACCCTTTTCCAGAATAACGCGGCAGAACGCGCCGTCACATCAGACGATCACGCGCGAGCGGCCGCGTTGCCGCGTGCCTGGAGTTCCCCAGGCACTAGCGCCGCGTATGCCATATCTGCCGCCGGCGTGGGCACGCCCAGGGCGCGCCCACGCCGGCCGATCACGCCGATAATCGACTCTAATTCAGAGCAGCGACCAGCCACAACGTCGATCTGCATCGAGGGTCTGATGGTCGCCGCGGCGGCATCCATGATAGCCAATGCATCCTCAACCACGTCATCGGCCAGCACCACTCCGCTCGCGCGCCCCACCGCCTCTACTTCGCGCATCACCATGGTCAGCAGAGCCCGCGCCTCGGGAACGTCCCGATACTCTCCCATCTCTAGTCGCGTCAGGGACCCTAAACTACTGATTGCCGCAATGAACACCAGCTTGGTCCACAACACCCCGCGAATATCGTCGGTCGGCTCCACCGTGGCGCCCGTGTTTTCGAACACCTCGACAATGGTCTGCAATCGGGGGGTGATTCCCCCGTCCAACTCACCCACGACAATACGGCGCAACTGTGAGAACTGCCGGATGATGCCCGGCGCTTGTATTGCCGAGGATATCCACGTTGCGCCACCCACCATGTGCTCCATGCCAACCACAGCGCCGATGCGCTCGGCTGCGTCAATCCCATTCTGCAAAGGCATCACCAGCGTCTCTTGCCGCAGGATCGGCCGGATGGCCTGGGCAATCTGCTCGCCATCGGGCGCTTTAACACAGACGATCACCAGATCCGCTTGCCCGGCCTCGGCCGGTGTGTCGGTCGCTCGAACCGGCGCAATGGCAAAGTCACCGTGAACACTCTCGACTTTTAGGCCGGTCGTCTGAAGAGCTGTCAGGTGTGCGCCGCGCGCGATGAACACCACCTCATGACCGGCACGGGCCAGCAACCCACCATAATAACCCCCCACGCCTCCCGTTCCCACCACGACAATCCTCATATATCCTCTCCCAACCGGCTCGGATCCCCTTTCGCCGCCCTGCATCGCTGGCGGATTCGGCGGATTGTATCCCCTCGGACTTGATCCGGCAACTCGCCAACACGGCGGAGGGTGTTGAAAAACATCCAGGGAGCCAGTGGCTCGTGCCGATCCATGCAGTGAAAGGGGAAACGAGGGAGTGCGCCATGCGCACTCCCACCCCCCCCATATCTCCGTTTGCGTGGCGCTTGATACGATCAGGTAACGCGTTATTCAACACCCTCCTGCGCTAACATGCGCGCTTTGACCGCGCCCGCCATCCTGCCAGCCTGCTGTCCGCCGGCCGTCGGTGCCCGGTCATGCTCTCCCGCGCCGGACCCAGTAGACTAGAGCCATAGATATCCAAATGGTCGCCGGAACCAAGGAGACCGGAGATGGGCGAGGAAGCCAAAGTAGTGAGGGGATCGCTCTTTACGAGACCGAATCATGGGATCGCCTACGCAGGCATGCCCGCCAGAGAGGTCTATTCCCTGGCCGTCACCCGCACCCACGGCAACAACTCGATGGGGTACAGCCTCTACTTTCCGGCCGATCAAAAGGCCATCAGGGTTGCCGGGCGCCCATCGCCGACCATGCCCCCCCAAAGAAGCCCGGAAACCTGGCTGCAATCGGTGTCCGCACGCCAGTGCGTCTCATACCGGGCCGGCCTGCTCCGTGCGCGACCTGAGTCTGCAAGAGCACCAACTGTGACCGCTGGTTCCACCGTACCAGCATCTCGCGGCGCCCCACCGGCCCATCCCCATCTCTTTGCCCAACGGCCGATCGGCCCTTTTCCGACACGATCCGGCGCTACCGGCCTTTGGACACAATCGGTTCCTCCGACCACGTAGAGGAATAGGCGGATGTGCGCAGGGCGCGATGCGCCCGGCACACGCCCCCCGCCCACCGTTCTTTGGCGGCTAGAAGGCGGAGAATGGCGATTGTCCGAACTCTTGTCTGAACATCAGGGCGCTACCATTGACAACCACTCAAGCTTGGTCTACAATCTATGTGCAATCTGCATATAGGTGCAGAGATTAATCAGGTAGGTGCGCAATGCCCGATGACGGCCGCCCTTGCCGGCACAGACAACTACGGCACCCGCAACCCAGGCGGATCAACCGCTTCCTAGAACCGTGCCTCATGCTGCTGTTGCACTGCAACGAAGCCCACGGCTATGAGCTCTTGGAAGGATTGAAACCGTATGGCTTTGCCCGCAATCCGGCCGATTCCAGCACCGTCTATCGCGTCCTGCGCCACCTGGAAGAGCAAGGTTGCGTCACCTCACGCTGGGAGACCGGCGGCGCCGGGCCCGCTCGCCGCCTCTATCGGATCACCGAGGAGGGGGACCGTTTTCTGGCCGGCTGGGCGGACAATCTGCGCGAGACCGATCGCGTGCTGCACCGCTTTCTCCGCACCTATGACACCCATATGGAGATACATCGCTAGACCCCAACCTCGTCGCTTGGCGCGGGCAGGCATCATTCTCAACACTTTGACCCCCAATCACTCTCAAAATAGATAGGAGCGCACAAAGAATGGCAACAGTTGATCAGATAAGAACAGCCCTCGAGGGGGTAATGGACCCGGAACTCCACCGCAACCTCGTCGAGTTGGGCATGGTACGCGATATCGCCCTGGACGGCGCCGCGGTCACCGTGACCCTGGCGCTGACCACGATCGCCTGTCCCCTCAAGGACCAGATCGCGGCCGACGTAAAAAACACCGTCGGAGCGCTGGCGGGCATCGATTCCGTCCAGGTAGAACTCACCGAGATGACCGCGGAAGAAAAGCAACGCATCGGCCTGGGCGCGGCGCCCGAAAGAATCGGAACCGCCGAGGCCAACAACAACATCCGCCACGTTATTGCGGTGATGAGCGGCAAGGGCGGCGTCGGCAAGTCGCTCGTCAGCGGGCTGCTCGCCTTGGCGCTGCGACGACAGGGACACCAGGTTGGCATTCTCGACGCCGATATCACCGGCCCGAGCATCCCCAAGATGTTCCTACCCGACGGGGCGCACCTCGAACCGAGTCCATCGGGTCCCACGCCGCCCCAGACCCGTACCGGCATCCGGGTCATGTCGATCAATTTAATTCTCGAAAAGGAGGACACGGCCGTCATCTGGCGCGGGCCGCTCATCAGCGGAGCCATCAAGCAATTCTGGGGCGATCTGTACTGGGGGGAGCTCGACTATCTCATCATCGATCTGCCGCCCGGCACCTCTGATGCCTCGCTCACGGTGATGCAATCGCTGCCCATCTCGGGCGTCGTGCTGGTCACCTCGCCCCAGGGGCTCGCCGGCATGGTCGTCCGCAAGGCTGCCAGCATGGCCCGGCAACTGGAAAAACCCATCCTGGGGCTCATTGAGAACATGAGTTACTTTGAGTGCCCCGACACGGGCAAACGCCACGATATCTTTGGACCCAGTCACGCTGAACAGACGGCCCGCGACATCGGCGCTCCGTTTCTGGGCCGGCTGCCCATCGACCCGGAGATTGCCAAGCTGTGCGATACGGGCCGCCTGGAGCAATACCCACCCGGCCCGTTCGAGTCCATCATCAGTGAACTGGCGGTCCACTTGCCCAAGCCATGACCCAGAACGGATCTCCACCAGCAGTCATCGGGAACCGCAACCATGGCCCGCAGCTCGTGTCGGGCGGAAACACCGCCCCCAACCAGCGTACCCTCTCCCGGCCGACCGTCTTGCGGACAGCAACTGCTCCCCAATTGGAGAACTATGCGAAACCTGGAGACTGGGACAACGCCATCCGGGCCCGATAGGCTCGATCGCGGGCCACCAGGCCGCCGGGCCATGAAGGGAAAAAAACCTTGAGAAACAATCATCGGGACATCGGGACATTATTCAGCGCCGACATCAAGCAACCGCAGTCGCTGCTCATGCCTGGTCCTGGTCCGCAAGATACAAAGCGGTATCAGACCACAATGCAACCACACTCAGGAGACCCGAACATGAAGATAGTCATCCCCACCGACGGCAACAACCTCGATTCACCGGCCAGCTCCGTCTTTGGCCGCTGTCCCACCTACGTCTTTATCGAGACCGAGACCATGGCATTCGAGGCGTTGCCC
>DAOUVM010000266.1 GCA_030667645.1 Ardenticatenales bacterium
AGCCGATTACTGCCGTCGCAACCGGATTCAAAGCCTGTCGCTCTTTGGATCGGTGCTGCGGCCGGACTTTCGGCCCGACAGCGACGTGGATGTGCTGGTCGAGTTCCATCCCGGTACCGGGGTAGGCATGCTGGCGTTAAGCCGGATGCAACGCGAGCTTGGCCAGCTCCTTGGGCGGCCGGTGGACCTTGTGCCCAAGGCTGGCCTCAAGCCGTTGGTGCGCGAGAGCGTGCTTGCAGCCGCAGAGTTGGTCTATGCGGCGTGAGAAACTGTACTTGACCGACATGGTGCAGGCGGCCTCCGCCATTGCCCGCTTTCTCCGCGGGGTGGAGCGGGAGGCATTTGTTCAGGACGAGTTGCGCCAGAGCGCCGTTCTGCAGAAGCTCATCGTCATCGGCGAGGCGGCCGCCCGGTTGCCGCGCCAGTTCTGCGCCCAACACTCGGAGATCCCCTGGGCCGACGTAGTGGGCTTTCGCAACATTGCGGTGCACCAGTATTTCGCGGTCAACTGGGACATCGTCTGGACCACTGCCACGCTGGAATTGCCCGATCTGCGGGAACAGGTGGCGCGCATCCTGGCGGAAGAGTGCCTCGAGGAGTGAGAACGATCCCCAGCCTTCCGGTTTCTGGAGGACATCGGAGGCCCTGAGCAACGACCTTTCAAGCCCTTTGTCGCAGGTTCGAATCCTGCACGGCTCACCTCGCGCGTTATAGGACCGGCGCGCGCCCTCGCGGGCAATGCCGGGCCATCGCTAGTGTAGTGCCCGGTTGACAGCCTCCAGGTCAAATTGCTCCGGGTCGAATTCGTCGCCGATCCACTCCCGGAAAAGCTCGTGCTGGCTGTGCGCCGGGTCACGCATCGCGTCCAGGAAATTCTCATAGCCCGGCGGCCCGCCAACATCTTCCGGTGGACAAGCCCGGCTGCCCTCGAGGCAGACCGGGAGGCGCCCTTTGTGCAGGTCCCTGGCCTCCTCTGGCGTCATGATCTTTTCCACCAGCAGAACGTGCCGCCAACTGTCCCCAAAGTCGTATTCGTAGATGAATTGTGATCGGACGCGTGGGGCCAGTTGTTCCAGCGAATAGTTGTGCTCGTCTTCCATCTCTGGCCATTCGCCTGAGTCAGCGTGGCGCTCGCTGTAACGGATACCCTTGCTGGTGAACTGGTGGAGGTGGCTGTTCCACCACCCCATGGTTGATTGCAGGATATCGTGCAGCATCCCCAACCTGGTGTCGCCACTGACCAGGAGCCGGCGCCAGATGGGCGGCCGCACGTCCTCAAGGGTAACCTTGACCTGGTACACATTGCTGTTTTCTGCCATCGTCTCCTCCTGTCAAATCGACTCGCTGTGAGCCCTGTCCGGCCGCCAATGACACCGCTTGTACTTGACTCCGCTGCCGCACCAGCAAGGATTATTGCGGCCCGGCTTGCGTCCTGGCGGCGCCGGTATCCGGTCCGGCAGCCGGTCTCCGTCCATCATGGGCTCCGTCAAGCGCGCGGCTTTCAACTGGCCCCGGAGGTACTCCTGGTCAACCATTGAGGGCTCCATCCCCCGGTAAAACACGCGAAAGTACGTATCGGCGCCGCCTCGAGGCTCCCGGAACAGGACGTCGGTGCAAAACTGCGCCTCCTCAGGCGCCGCACCCGCCTCTGACGTGATCTGTTGGATCGCGGCCAGCGTCGCATCCCGGCCGATGCGATGCGCCAGACCGTGCAGCGCGGCCAGGGCGGAATCTCCGAGTTCGCCTCTGGGCGGCTGAATCAGGATCATCAGGGGGCGCACGAGCCGGGCATCACCGATCTTGTACGCCATGGCGAACGCTTCGTAAAAGAGGCGTTTCCCCGACAGCAGGTCTGCCAGTGCGTCGGCCGCGCGCGGGTCCTCCATGTCCACCAGTCCCCACAGCGGGCCGACGAAATAGCTTTCACTCTGCTTGATGGCGCCCTGGTAATAGGCCCATAGCTTGTCGGCGCTCGCCTGCGCGCCCAGGTGTCCCAGCACAACGCAGGCCAGGCTCTTTCCATACTCGCTGAGAGCGTCAAAGCACACCAGCACCGCCTGGATTCCAGCGTCGCCACAGAAACCCAGGGCGCTGAGTAGATGTTCGTACGTACTCGATCGGGTTTCGCTGTCCGGTAGAATCTTGAGCCGTTCCCCAATCAGGGGCGCGATCTCGGGTACGAACTCGGGCAAGCGATCGTACCAGGCGCGGTCGGCCAGGCCGTTGGCGACGGCCGCCAGATCCATGATCTCCTCCACCGTCTCCGCCCTATTGACGCGGGCGATGGTCCCCTGGTCCCGCTCCCGAGCCAGGGGGCTCATCTCGGCGACCACGTCGGCGACCATGCCCCGGGCCGAACTCAGGAGGCGCATGCGGAAAGTGGTCTGGGCGCTGGGAACCGTCGCCTTGATCCACGCCAATCGTGTTTCCTCTTCGTTCCACTCTGAGAGGTCGTCCATTCTCTGCTCCGTACGACGCTACTGTCGCCCCGCCGGCCGAGGTGGATCGGACAGTGCTGCCGGCCGACAGGGATATCGCTGGGTAATGCACCGTGGCGGTCTAGTGGTCATCTTGGGTCTCCTCGCGGCAATCGAGTTTTCTTTCCTCGTCAACCAGTGCCGTGCTCCAGGGCGTTGGCCAGCAGATCAATGATACCAGCTTCGACGCGTGCCGGCGACCGGCCGGAACTCGGTGTGCCTGGTGGAATTCCGCCCACCTCTGTTTGCGGCCGCCAGTGCCCGCTTTGCCTCTGGGGTGGGGAGAGGAAGGCGTGGTTTGAGGATCAGTTGCGCCAGGGCGCAGTGCGGAAAAGGTCATGCACGCACGAGTGGGCCTGGGTGGGGAGAGTGTGCCTGTCCCCGGATCAGGAAGCGCGAACAACCCTCCGTATCGACAACCGCTTTGCCCTTGGACCTGATCAGGATTCCGCAGTCCTCTTCGCCGATGAAGTGGTCAGGATCAGACGGCGAACGTGCCGCGGCAGTTCTCATCACTTCGCCTCCACGAGAGCGTTCCTAGCTTCTCCAAGCAGCGCCACAATGGCTCTCTCTTCTTCTAGGACGGATTCGTCGGTGATCATTCCCCACGGCCGCTTGACTTTATCCGCCACCGGCAACTGACCGCCATGATGCTCCAACATCAGATTCAGTGCCTTGTCCACTTGGTCACCAGGCAACACTCAACTCGATCCGCTGCGTCCCTCTACCAGATTCTGCGCTGGACATCCCACCATGGACCTCCAAGCCTGGGTAATTGCTCCTGTCGCGTCAGTTCTGGTGCACCCGAATTCCCGAATTCCGGAACGCCTGTTGTGTCTTGTCCTCGTATCCCTGCGCCGAGACTGAACCCTGCGCGGCCCAAGAGGTGATTGCGCGCCGGTTGCTTCTGTGCTGGAGTGCTTTGCTCCCTCGAGCGAGACCATGTACTTCACCGTCGGGGACGGTGAACATGAGCTGCATACTCTCAATCCGCTCTTTTGGCGGCCGTGACGGACAGTGCATTGGCTCTGGCCTGTTGCGTCCGCGATGAGTCGTCGGAAAACCAACGATTGGGTTGCCCACAGTTGGTGGGCCGCCGGGAGCATTGCGACAGTCAATGCCATGTCACACCACTCGCACATACGCCACGTTGAGTAGATCAATACTTAGGTCAACGGTCTTTCTGGCATCTAGTGCTGCCAACTCATCATCCCGGTGCTGTTCCAACTCATGGATGCGCTCTTGCGTTGCCCGCACTTGACCTTCCCAAGCTGGAATGACTCGCCTCTGTCCCTTTTCCCGCGCTTCCTGGAGTCGTGTTTGCCGCTGTGTGAGTTCTGTCTGCTGATTGCGCACGCGATAGTCACAAAGACGCATCAATCTCTTCTTCATCTGGGCGCAATCCTGGACGTTGAGCTCCGAAATCCTCTCGATTTCTTGCTCAGCGATTTCGATCATGATGGTCTGGCTTCGCTTCTCTAGATGCGTCAGAACGGAGATGGGGAAGGAAGGGTTGAAAGTCGCTTCCATTGATTCGTCGGCAGGCAGAGTGAAAACCAACTGGGACAGATCGCTGTCGTAGGTGCCCTGCCGGTCAACCACAACTGGATTCATCCTCTTGCGAATCTGTACACCGTTGAAGGTCACCACATAGTTGAACTGGACACCCTCGTAGCCAGCGTGCTCAGGCTGATGAACAACCCGCCTGGCAACTTTGGGGTTGAGGTATCTGTTGCGCTCAATATCGGTGCAGTAGCGGATAATGGCGTCAAAGGATTGTGCAACTTTCTTTCTGTAAAATAGGTCTGGCATCCCTCGGGAACCTACATAAACCTGCGGGTTGTACCCTGAAGGGCATAATAATGGATATGTGGACAACTGCAAAAAGCCGCAGTTGTCCACATACCCACAACC
>DAOUVM010000104.1 GCA_030667645.1 Ardenticatenales bacterium
GCATCAACGAGCTTTTTCGCAGCGTACACCATGGCGGCGAGCGAAGCCTTCATGTCGCATGCGCCAACGCCATACAGCGCCCCATCCTCAATTATCCCCATCCATGGATCACGGTGCCAGGCCGCCCGATCAGTGACACGAGCGGTATCCATGTGCCCATTGTAGAGCAGCATCGGCCGCCGTGTGGTGGGATCATCCTCCGGTCCACGCTGCGAACTAGTTCCCAACCGAGCGACCACATTGCCAATCCGGTCAATCCGAACATCAGTAACGCCCACCCCGAGGAGTTCATCCACCAACAACTGTGCGACCTTTTCCTCCTGGGTTGAGAGACTTGGAGTGCGCACCAGTCGGCTAAGAAAGGCATTTAGACTAGATCGTTCGCGTGGCGTCAGCCCGAACATCGATGTCTCCCTCAATATGCACCTCGGCCGAAGAAGAACAGGGGGATGGTTCGCAAGATGATTTGCACATCCAATCCAAGGCTCCAGTTCTCCGTATAGTAGATATCCAGCAAACACATCTCGTCAAACGTCAGGTCGCTCCTCCCGCTTACCTGCCACAGTCCCGTCATGCCTGGTTTGACTTTCAGCCGTTCCCGCTGCCAGGTCATGTATTCGGCTACCTCCGAAGCCAACGGAGGCCGCGGGCCAGCTAGGCTCATGTGGCCCTGCAGGACATTTACCAGTTGAGGCAGTTCATCGAGGCTCGTTCTGCGAATGAATCGGCCGACGCGCGTAGATCGTGGGTCCTGCTTGATCTTGAACAGCGGTCCATCGCCCTGGTTCAAGCCCATCAAGGCTGACTTTTCTTCGTCAGCACCGACCCGCATTGATCGGAACTTGATGACCTCGAATGGCCGTTCGCCTTCTCCCAATCGCTCCTGTCTGAACAGGATTGGCCCCTTGGTGTCGAGCCGGATGGCTGCCGCCACGATCGCCATCAAGGGGGAAAAGAGCAGCAGCGCAAGGCTGGCGCCGACGATGTCCATGGCACGCTTTAGCAGACGCGGGCCTCGGCCCATTGTAGTTTCCCGCATACCCAACAGCGGAATCCCGCCTAGGTTATCCATGTCAACCTGGTTGAGGCTGAGGTGGTAAAAATCGGGCACGACGCGGGCGCGCACACCAGCCCGCCGGCAGGTAGCGACGATGCGCTGGATTCTTTCTTGATGAGCGGACGGCAGGGTGATGATCACTTCAGTGACCGCGTGCGCGGCCAGCGCAGCCGTCAGGTCATCCAGTCCACCGAGTCGGCGAAAACGGCCGATCGCCGCCCCCCCCTCGGCCGGGTCCGGCTCCAAGAAGCCTACCACCTGGTAGCCCAGGTCGGGCCGGGCAACAAGCGTCCGCATCACTGCTCTCCCGATCTCCCCAGCGCCCACAATCAGCGTGCGGTCCACCCCAATCCCGCGCCGGCGCAGCCGGCTCTCAACTGTCCGCTTGAGAAGACGGCTCAAGCTGAGAAGGAGGACGGTGAGAACGCTGACGTACAGAAAGAGCAAACGGGAAAACGCAAGGGGGCGTATCCCAAATATCATCACCAGTACCACAGCCATCCCGGTGGTCGTACCGTTGACGATAGTATAAACCTCGTCCAGCCAACTCGTTCCGCGGAGCAGCTTCCATGCACCATCCAACCAGAGCGTAAAGATGAGTACGCCGGTATAGCCAACCTGTAACATCACATAGGCCGAATAGTGTACAAAATCGGCCGGGTCCACGTCGCGGAATAGCGTTAACTCGTAGCGCAGGTAGTAACTCGCCGCGAAAGCGGCGTTGATGAGCAGGATGTCAGTGATAATCACTAACCACTGAGTGATCCCAACCTGCTTCCGAGATTCGTTGGCTCTGCTGGTCATCGGTTTCCAGTCAGGGCCAAAGCCTGCCGGTATGCGTTCACGGTGGCGGTCGCAGTTCTTTGCCACGTGAAATTGGCCGCCTGGATCCTGCCCCGATCCCGCAACGTATCCCGAAGGGAATCATCTGTCAGAGCCAGGTGAAGCGCGTCTGCCAGGGCGTCCGTGTCCTGCGGGTCCACCAGCAGGGCGGCGGGCTCTCCCGCCAAGCCGACCGCCTCAGGCATTGAAGAGACATTGGATGCCACGACCGGCGTCTGGCAGGCCATTGCTTCGATGACCGGCAATCCAAAACCTTCGTACAGGGACGGATAGGCGAGAACGGCGGCCGCGTTGTACCAGTAGGGCAACTCGGTCTCTGCTACATAGCCGGGCATGATGACGTCATCTTGCAGGTTCAGGTTCTGAATCTCGGCTGCGATCTCATCATAGAGCCATCCTTTGTCGCCAGCCAGCACCAGTTTGGCCGATGTTCCGTTGCCCCGCAAGCGACCGAAGGCCTGGATCAACCGTGGCAGGTTTTTGCGTGGCTGCAACGTGCCCAGATGGAGGATAAACCGTTCAGGCAAGCCTCGCCGGACTCGGAAGGCGGCCACCTTGTCGGCCGGCAGCGGCTGGAACTGCTCTCCCACACCGGGACAAGCCACCGATATTCTATCGGCGGAGAGACCCCACTGCTTGACTAGATCCCTACGAGTGCTCTCAGAGATGGCAATGACTCGCCGGGCGCGGCGACAGGAGAGGCGGGCAAAGAGACGCAAATAGGCTCGCTGGCCGGTCGGAAACGCAGCCGGGAAATGGATGAAGCTGAGATCATAGACAGTGACTATTGTGGGCCATGGGAAGGCCAGCGGAGTGACAAAAGCCATGCCATGCAGCAGGTGGAGCCGGGTTTTGAGACCCGCCAGCTTTCCCCGCAAATAGATGGTGGGGAGAGCGATTTGCTCCCACAGAATGCGGATCGCGGGGCGACCTGTTGGCCATGCTGAACGCATCACAGTCAACGAACGATCGCCCTCCAACTGCCCTTCACCCAGAAAGACTGTAAAGTGGAGATCAGAGGCTCCTTCTGCCGCCGGAAGGTGGCGCAGTAGGTTGGAGATGTACCCGTGTATCCCGGTGCTGCGGTAGCCCGCTTGCCGAGACAGCAAGTGGGCATTGATGCCCACTTGCCACAGTCGCCTGGTGCTCATGGAGAGAATTATACCAAGCCTTGCATAGGTGGCGAACTTGGGATATAAAGCGAGGCGTGCTGCCGGCGCAATAGGACCTGGTGACATCTTACCCTGTGCGGCAGAATCCATGCGATATTGGTGACAAGCGTGATCGATTCCGAGTTCGTTGTCAAAGGACTGCGCAAATCTATCTACGATCATGAACCGCTGCGGTTGACGCTGAGCCGGCAACTGGACCTACCGGAGATCGAGAGTGTGACAGTGGACCGGGAAGCCGTTGACGCCCGGCGCAGGTCGAGCGTGGTGTACGTGTACAATCTGCGCTTTCGTGTCTCGCACGCGTCAGCGCGCCTGCAGAGATTGCTCGCTGAAGGAGAGGTTCTTCTCCACCAACCGAAAACCCTTTCCGAGCCTGAGCGACGTCTGAGCTTGCCGGAGCGGCCGGTGATCATCGGGTTTGGCCCGGCCGGGATGTTTGCCGGGCTTGCCCTGGCCCGACTTGGTTACCGGCCGGTCATCTATGATCGGGGCGAGCCGATCGAGGATCGGGTCAGGACCGTTGGCGAGCTGTGGCGAGAGGGCAAGCTTGATCCTGACTCGAATCTGCAGTTCGGCGAGGGCGGGGCTGGCACGTTCTCCGACGGCAAGCTGACTGCCGGCAAGCGCGACCCGCTCAACGAGAGTATCCTGCGGATCCTTGTGGAGGCCGGGGCACCGAAGCAGATCCTTTTCCAAGGCAAACCGCACATTGGAAGCGACCGCCTGCGGCCGGTGGTGCAGAGCTTGCGCCGACAGATTGAGGGCATGGGCGGCGAGGTGCATTTTGGGCACACCTTCTCCGACCTACAACTCGACCACAGTACGGTGAAAGGAATAGTCACAAACAGTAAGAGTGTTTCTTCCCCCTGTGTCATCCTGGCAATGGGTCACAGCGCACGGGATACCGTGGAGATGCTCCACCGGCGCGGCGTAGGTATGGACACCAAGCCATTTGCGGTCGGCGTGCGGATCGAGCACCCGGCCTGGTTCGTCAACCAGGCGCAGTATGGGCAACAGGCAGCAGCGGTTCTGCCCGCGGCCGATTATCGACTAACCCACCGCCACGGTGAGCTGGGAGTGTACACCTTTTGCATGTGCCCCGGCGGCCGGGTGGTCTGCGCATCCAGCGAGCCCGGCCAATTGGTGACGAACGGGATGAGCCTGTTCGCTCGGGGCGAGGAGTACTCTAATAGCGCAATCGTGGTCAGCATCAATCCCGCAGATCATGGGTTCCATTCCCCGCTTGAGGCGATCGCCTTCCAACGCCGCTTTGAGGAGCTTGCATTCACTGCTGGCGGCGGCGGGTTCTGTGCCCCGGCTCAACGGGCGCGGGATTTCATGCGCCAGGAGCCATCCTCCACCCTTCCACCAGCTACCTACGAGCCGGGCCTGACCCCGGCCGATCTCAACACCATTCTCCCGGCATCCATCGTCCCAGCACTGCGGGCGGGCTTGGCAGCGTTCGACCGAAAGCTGGGAGGCTTTGTGGACAAGGGGGTCCTGATCGGTTTCGAGAGTCGCACATCCAGCCCGGTACGGATCTTGCGGAATGAGAACTTTGAGTCGGTCACCACACCGGGCCTCTACCTGCTAGGGGAAGGAGCGGGGTATGCGGGCGGCATCATGACTTGCGCGCTGGATGCGATCCGCTTTGTGCGACTGGTGCAGCCGTGGCAGGCTTGAGAGCGGGGTAGATGGCGGTAGTAGGGGTCATTGGCGCTGGCCCGGCTGGGATGATGGCCGCGCTGTTTGCAGCGCGGCGGGGGGCGCGCGTGTTACTGTTCGATCGCAACAGGACGATCGGCCGCAAGTTGCTGGCAACTGGCAACGGCCGGTGCAATCTGACAAACGCGAGCGTGGCCGCCGGGCGTTATGCCTGTGCTGATCCGGTTTTTCTGGAGCAGGCACTGGCAGCCTTTGGCCGGAAGGAATTGATCGACGCTCTGTCGGATCTGGGTATCCCCACCTATGCCACCCCCGATGGATGGTATTATCCGCTTTCCAACTCGGCAGCCACCGTGGTGGCTGCTCTTTCTGCTGCACTTGAGCAAGCCGCAGTGGAGCTCTTTCTTCAAATCAAGATCAACAACATCCGGAGGGAAAACGAGGGATTCGTTCTGGAGGCTGGCGGGCCTTTGCACAGCCATACCGTTGAGCGGGTTGTTGTGGCGACGGGTGGCAAAGCGCAACCAGTACTCGGGTCAAGAGGGGAATTCTTTCCACTGCTGGAAAGACTGGGGCACACCATCGTTCCCGTTCGGCCGGCGCTGGTTCCCATACGGGCCGATGTAAAGCGGTTCCACAAGCTACAGGGAGTGCGACTGGATGTGGGGTTGGCACTGTACCGCGGGAGGACAAAGCTGGGAGAGACTCTGGGCAACCTGATGTTCACCCAGTTTGGTTTTAGCGGGCCGGCAGCGATGGACCTGAGCCACTTGATCAGCACCCAGGCGGAGGATGCTTTTCCGCTGACGCTGACCGTCAACCTGGTGCCGCATCATCTGGATCAATTGCACCGGCTGGTTGCTCGAAAGCGAACTGACCCGTTCCCACTGCGGGTGCTGCTGGGGGCGGTCCTGCCGGCGAAAATCCCTCCGGTGCTTTTGGAGTTGGCGGGCCTCCCGGGCGAGGCGCGCCTGAACCAGGTGTCGGAGCTGGAGTTGGAAAGACTACTCGGTCTACTGACCGGGGTCTCGGTGATGGTCAAGGGAACACGAGGTTTCCAGTTCAGCCAACTATCAACCGGGGGAGTGCCGGTCACCGAAGTGGATTCGAGTACGCTAGAGTCCCGTAGGGTCAAGAGGCTTTACCTGACCGGCGAGGTGCTTGACGTGACAGGGCCGTGCGGAGGATACAATCTGCAGTATGCCTTTACGAGCGGAGCGCTTGCGGGAATGGCGGCCGGTGGCGAAACCTAGCACTTGATGAAAATTACTTTCCGTTTTGGATGGTGAATCACGTACACTCTGCAGCCACGAGAATGTCAAGTTGATGTTAAACAAGTGCAAAGGGAGCAGCCCCACGGGCCAGCGCACGTTGCCCTGCTAGGGTTCGACAATCAGTCGATCAAACCCCAGTGGCACCATCTGGAACCAAGTATTCCCTGGTCTGAGTGGAAGGATACCCCCATCCAGGTCCGTGAAAGTAAGCATGTCCTCGCGGTCTGCACGTTGCCAGCGACCCTCGTAGCGCTGCCCATCGCGAAACAGGGAGGCCGGGCCGTCACCCCAGATCTGGATCTGGACAGAGTAATGCCCTCCGGCCACATGGTCTTCCAGGATGTCGGTATCTTTGTGATGAGCACCCACAATGACCACGTTGGCGGCCGAGAGTTGAGCACCGCTGTTTTGTTCGGTGTGCATCGCGCCGCCTTGCCACCGCAGGTACCGGCCGGTGGCTGGCGTGTAGACCCATTTGACCTGGCAATCGGCCGAGAGATAGCCTACCAGTAGATTGCTGACTGGTACTCCACCCGCCGGCGGTGTGTTGCTGAAAGCCAGTCCCTTGAGTTCGGGGCGGGCGTTGTTGTCATTGCTGTCCAACCAGGCCCAAATGTCGTACAGATCGGCAAACAGAGTGTGTTCGAAAGGTATGCCATCTCGAGGCATGCGATAAAAGAAGGGCTCACCATAGCCAAAGTCGGGGGAGATGACGCGGTCATAAAAGTCCGAGTAGCGGATCTTGTCCCGCACGCCAGCGCTGGCACCGGAATAGGCAAAGGCGGACTGATACATGGCCGGGATCTCCAGGTCAATCATTCGGCCACTGCGTATCGATCCCACCTGGCTGGTTCCCTGTCCATAATAGATGGCTGTCAACCGGGTCACGCCCCCCTCTGCATAGTGCTCGAACACGATGTCAGCCTTGTCCAGCCCCGTCTGGGGGCGGACATGCTGGGGAGGATAGTTGGAGATCTTGACCGCCACCGGGCGGCGATCCAATACGGTTGGATCAGTCATGGTTTCTCCGGTGAGAGGGTTCACGTCATGGTCATAGACGTCGGGCCCGATCAACCCTTCGATTACCTCGGGTTGGGGGGTGGCTGTCGGATCCGGGTCCGGCGTGGGAGATGGAGGTTTTTGGGTGATGGTCGGGATAGGTGTTGCCACGACTGGAGGAGGCTTGGTTGCGGCTGAATGCTGGACAGCGCCAGGAGTCTTGGTGGGCGTGGCTGTGGCATCCGGTTCCGAAGAGCAGGCACCGAGTAAAAGCAGCACTACCATCGCTACCACCATGGTGGCTTGATGATTGAAGCTTGTACGCATGAGAAACGACCTCCACACTAGCGGGCAGCCATTCGCTACCAGGTGTCATCATTCAGCAAACCCAGGGCATCCCGCCTGAGGCAGCGGCAAGGATTATAACATCCGCCGATCATAGACTCAAATGAGGCTTCCAGAATGCGATTTCCTGCCCGATAAGCGGTCCGGCCGTGCGGTCTTCCACTGCAATCGTCCCCGGCTATCAGGATGGTCGGTCATCCTAGGAAGTGGCTGTCCCGGAGCGGCTAGCGAGGAGAGAGCGCTCTACCCTCGCTCTCCGCGCGCCGGACCTCGTGGATGAGCATTTGGAAGACGCGCGGTCAGGTCAAATGGAGTATGGCGTCAGTGATGAACCGCGGGGGGAGCCTTGCCACCTTTCACATCCCCGCTTTGCCATCTCACAGCACGGGTTCCAGGAGCGCGATTCGCTCTGGGCGACCTCCATCACTCTCCGGTCATCTTTTTGACGGGGCCTTCAGCTCCGAGTATAATCCACCGGCAGAACCTCACTAGTTGGCTATGCTCCAGGCTGGGGTAATGAGGTAGAGAAC
>DAOUVM010000155.1 GCA_030667645.1 Ardenticatenales bacterium
GATCGTCCCGGGCGATTACAGGTTTGGCGACGCGGTAGAGGGGTGGGAAGGGACCTTGATCACCAACCATCTCTGGGTCCTGCCGGATGACCCCTTTGTGCCCGACGACGCCTTTGTACTCGCGGGCAACTATCCGGTGCACTATGGGATCGTTGGCATGGACCCGGCCATCAACCTCCAGTTAGTGGAGCAGTACCGCGACACGGGCATTGTCATTCGCATATGGGGCGACGTCGCCTGTGGGGCGCCCGAACCCAACATGGCTACTAACGACGTCAACTATTGCCAGATTCACGTCAGCCGGCTGGAAGAGGCCTCGTCTCCGGAATAGGCGGGGCCAAGGTCCACCGGATGTAAAGCGACGCCCGGCGTTGAGCCGGGCGTCGCTCTTTCATTTCGGGCGAGCGGCCGGGAATGGCTTGAGCGCAGAAGGTTGACCCGTCCTACGGTTGGGATTATAATGCCGATTCCTGTCGCTTGGCGTCCTTTTCGATAAAGACCATGCTGATCAGCACCCCTACCGTCAAATCGAGGGACACAGTTACCGCCAAAGTTCATCACCTGTCGCGACGCAAGCCAAAGGCAACCCTCCCCGGTCACCCGAGAATCGCCGTCATAGAGGGGGATTCCCCCCAAAAGCTGTACCACTTTGACCTGTGTTTATTGTGACCTCTTGACAGGCCCATTCAATGCCCGAGACGACCGGCCAAAATTGAAGACGAGGTGAATTGATGAAAAAGACAGCCGACCCAACCATCTATCTACTGGTCTGTGCTTTGTGTCTCATCACTGCCTCTTTGGCCTGCAATCTTCCTACGGCGAATAAAGGCACGGGTCTTTCGGTGGATTCACCTGCTGAGGGTGGCAGCATCTCTGGAAGCTATTCCTCTTCTGGCGATTCAGGTGACCAGGAGGTCCATTTCAGTGTTACTGCAGACGGACTGGCCACTTTCCATCTGAAGGGTGCCCCCGAGTCCGAGACCTTGACTGTGGACCTGAGCGACGAGCAAACTGCCAGAATGGACTGGAAAGGAACCACCCTTGATGGACTCGGCACGCTGACCGAGGGAGAACAGTCCGCCCTGGATGATTTGATGAGGAACGACCTGGCGCACAGCTTGGGGATGATCCCACTGGATATTGCCTGCCAGAGTGATGAGGATATTGACCGCAAACAGGTGGCCGCTCTCTTGGTTCCTCTGCAGATGCGCTTCAAATATCTGATTACTGAACGATGGGCCGAGTCCCAGGCACTTGTCGCTCTGTCCCAATGTAAGTATGGGGGGGATGGCCAAGGCGAGAGGGCGACCTTTATCATGCTCTCACATGCTTCGCCAGTTCCGGTGGTTTTTGGCTATTTCCCGTTCGACGCGGATGGTGCAGTAGAATCACCCATGTCAGCGGGTGTGGGATTCAAGACCGCCTGCCTGGCTACCTCACCCTCGATAGCGGCTGACGGACTGATCTCATTCAATCACCTAGGGAGCCGCCCGGAAACCGCTCCTGGCTTGGGCACCAGTGAAATGGGACCTTGTGAAGCCAGGTGCCGGGGAGCCTGCGGCGCTGATTGCGAACCCAACAACTGTAAAGAAAGTAAAGAACTGCGCTGCGTCAAGTACAAAGACGGCCGCAACACGGGGATGATGGTCCAATACCTGATCTACGATTGTGGGTTGAATCAAGGCTGTATTGACCACGACAACTGCTATGACCAGTGTAACGTACAGTATGGATGCGATACCTGGTCAGCGGCGGTTTGTCGTGATGCTTGGACGATTGACTCGGTACTTGCCATCACTCAACCCGATTGGTGGTGCGATGAAAAGGCGATTGCCGAACATGGCCCCATTTATCCCATACTCTGGATGGAGGGTTATGGACCCCAGCCGATGCGTGAGACTTTCGAATATTTGGATGAGGAGTATGAGCCAATTTACAGTTCCGATTGCCCAGATGACCTGGGTGCTTCAGAGCTTTGGGATCCGGAGGATCACCCGGATGATTCTGGCCCTCCAGAGTTGCCCGATGTGGATATCTGCACACTGCTTCCCGTGTATGACGATATGGTGACAATGTCAGCCAAGGATTCTTGCGTGGCAGAGTTCGACTCGTTAGTGGATTGCGCAAGTTGTGGCTGCAAGATCAGCATTACACGGATGGAGGACGCAGAAAGCGCTCAACAGGCTGCTGTCGCTGGCAGTTGCGGAAATCCGAGATTCTCTCAGCGTGGCGACAGCCCTCTCGGGTTTAGTGGCCATACGTGTACGAACGTCTCTGATGAGGAATATCGTGAGGGTGTCGCCCAATCCTATTTCAAACTCGATTTCTCGTACAATCGCTATCTGGTCTACATCGGAGCTGGGTACCCAGGTCTTGAGGATTTTGTCATCAGTCTGGGGGAGCAGACCATAGAGCTCATCGATGACTACCTGGATCAGTAGGCAGAAAATTGGTGGAAACAGCTCTTGTAAACAACAATCTGCGGAAATGCCGTATTTATCTGCCGGTGCTGCTGCGCCGTTCTTGATTGACAATGTCACCGGGTCTCGGCCGGCAACAGCTTGCGCCAGATGTATCCCTGATAAACCTCCGTAAAGCCAACGGACTCGTACAACCGATTGGCGGGCACCATGTCGCCGGTAGCCACGTATACCTCAACTGCACCCAACGCCTTGACCCGGTGCATTCCCTCGAACATCAACGCACTCGCCAGCCCCTTGCGGATGTGATCGGGATGGGTGCAGACCGGTTCGAAAAGACCGAACTGATTGGCCTCCTCATAGATCATCCCGATCAGAGCCGCAAGCGAGCCGTCCGGCGCCTCTGCGACCAGTTCCAGGTCCCGACGGTAGGAAGGCGACGTCGCCCAAAAGCCGCATATCTCCCCTGCAGTGTGACAGTCCCGGTTGAATGCGGCGTTAAAGAGGCTCGCGACCCTCTCGCACTCACGTTCGTCGCCGGCGCGCGTCGTGCGCAAGCCATAGCCCTCCGCCATGACCACCTGCGGAAGAGGTTTGCTTCCGAGGCGCAACCGCCGCATGACGCCGCCCCAGGTCGTTTTCTCATAGCCGCGCTCCTCCAGCAAGCGACGGCAGGCCGAGTCGTACTCATACGCAAAAACGTGCAACTGGCGCTGCTTGCCGTCCTCGGTGGGCGCGCCAAGATGATCCTCTGCCCAGGACATCATCTCCTCTGCGATGTGGCCGTAATCGGGGTGTAACTGCAGTACAGCATCGCCACCCCCATCGGGATGCGCCGCGCCAACGAGGCGGCCGTCCTCTGTCTCCCAAAGCCGAACTTGGCGATTCCAGCCCGGATGCCAGCCCGGCTCCTCGTGATGGAAGAACGAGCCATCCCAGCGCCGAATATCCCAGTTGAAATCCGGCGGCGTGATGGGAAACGTTTCGAGCAGCAGGTCGCGTACCCGCCAGAAATCCTCTATGCCCTCTGCGGTTCGCGACACTAAACGCTGGGCGTACTCGTTGGTACTCATCAACTATTCTCTCCCGTGATCACAGCTCGAATTTCAAGACGCTCCTTGTTCCGGGTCCTCGGCCGTCAACTCGGCGCCATAACGGAACTGGCTCATATAGAGGTCATGGTAGAACCCTTCCGCCGCCAGCAGATCATCGTGGGTACCCCGCTCGATGATCTCGCCTTCGTTCAGCACCAGAACCTGATCCGCGTTCCGAATAGTGCTCAGCCGGTGAGCGATGACAAAGCTGGTCCGGCCGGCAAGCAGCTTTTGCAGCGCCCCCTGAATCAGGCGCTCGGTGCGAGTGTCTACCGAACTCGTCGCTTCGTCCAAAATCAGGATGCGCGGGTCGGCCAGCGCGGCACGGGCGATGGAGAGCAACTGCCGTTGTCCCTGGCTCAGTCCGCTTCCCCGCTCGCCCAGCACGGTGTCGTATTTCTCTGGCAGCCGTTCGATGAAAGAGTCGGCCTTGGCCAGTGCGGCGGCCGCAATCACCTCTTCGTCGGTCGCGTCGGGCCGGCCGTAGCGGATGTTCTCCAGCACCGACTCGCTGAACAGGAACGTGTCCTGGAGCACAATCCCGATCTGTCTACGCAGGCTGTGGCGCCCCACGTCGCGCACGTCGTGGCCATCGATCAGCAGCCGGCCCGCGGTCACATCGTAAAACCGAGGAATCAGGTTGATGATGGTGGTCTTTCCGGCTCCGGTCGGACCCACAATCGCCACGGTCTGGCCCGGTTGTGCTGTCAGACTGATGCCGTTGAGCACCGGTTCGTCCGCGCTATAGTAAAAACTAACGTTCTCCAGTTCCACCCGACCCTCGATCTGCGGCATCTCGATGGCGTCCGGCTTGTCCCTGATCTCCGGTTCGGTGTCCATGAGGCCAAAGATGCGCTCGCCGCCGGCGACTGCGTTCTGGAGATTGGTCCACAACATGGAAATCTGCATGATGGGTTGGTTAAAACGCTGCACATAGGTGAGAAACGCGATCACCAATCCCAATGATATGGTCGACCCGAGCAACTGCCCGTCGCCGATGAGCGCCAGGCCACCCACGCCAACTACAATCGCCATCGAGACATAACCCAGCGCCTCCAATCCCGGCCCGAGCGCGCTGGTAAAGGACGCCGCCTTGATGTTGGCATCCCGATTGGCGGCATTCGAGAGGCGAAACTGCTCAATGTTCTCATCCTCGCGGCCAAAGGCCTGTACCTCGCGCACCCCAGAGATGTTCTCCTGTAGATCAGCATTCACCGAGCCGATCTCTACCCGCGCCTGCCGAAAAGCCTTGCGAGCTTGACTGGAGAACCACCAGGTCGTCACGTACATCAGGGGGATCATCACCAGGCTCAGGAGCGCATAAGCCGGACTCTTGGACAACATGGTGTATGCAATCCAGACCAGCAGCAGCACGCCCTGAACCACGTGCACCAGGGCAAAGCTCAACACCTGCTGGATGGTATCCGTGTCGTTGGTGATCCGGCTCATCACGTCGCCGGCTTCTTGCTTGGCATAAAAGCCTATGGACAACCGGTGGAGGTGCCGAAAGAGGTCCACCCGGATCTTGCGCAACACGTGCTGGCCGACCCAGCTCATCAGGTAGAACTGCAATCCACCCACCAGAGCCGCGCCAACATAGAGTGCGAGGATGATCAGCATCAGACTGCCCAGGCCGGCGATCAACAATGACGTGCTGGCATCGGCCGGCACATCATCGAACCAGCAGTTCGCGCTGGCCCCCTCCTCGGCCGCGCCGAGATTCACCCCCAGCGCCTGAGTAGAGGCCGGCATTAGATAGCAGTCGACCGCCTGGCCGATCAGGTCCGGCGTCCGGACTTGCATCCAGGTCCCCGCTACTACCAGGACCGCTACCAGCAACAATCCCAGCCGGTACCGTTTAAAATAACCCCAGAAACGCGCTAGCGTCGTGCCCACACTTTTGGGCTTGCTTACCTCGTCCCCCAGCATTCGATCTCGTCCATGCATGAACACAGTGCTACCCTCTCGTCTCTGGTTTGGCGTCGCCGACCAATTGTGAATGATAGATCTCGGCGTAAATTGGGCTGTTCTCCATCAATTCCTGATGGGAGCCTGCTGCGGCGATTCGCCCATTCTCCAGCACCAGGATCTGATCGGCGCTGAGCACAGTGCTGATGCGCTGGGCAATAACAAAGCTGGTGCGTCCCTGCATCAGTTCGTCCAGCGCCTGCTGGATGCGGTATTCGGTCGCCAGGTCGACGCTGCTGGTGGAATCGTCCATGATGAGAATCTGCGGGTCCATCAGCAACGCGCGAGCAATGGCGACGCGTTGCCTCTCCCCTCCACTCAGCGTCGCGCCACGCTCCCCCACCGCAGTGTCGTACCCGTCCGTGAATTCCATGATGAACTCGTGAGCGGCGGCCGCCTCGGCGGCGGCGATGATCTCTTCCATCGGAGCATCCGGCCGCCCAAAGGCTATGTTCTCGCGAATCGTACCGCTGAACAAGGTGGTCTCTTGCAGCACCATGCCGATCCCCGCGCGCAGCGAATCGATCTCTACCTCTCGCACGTCGTGACCGTCGATGAGCACCCGTCCCTCGCTCGCGTCGTAAAAGCGGGGAATCAGGTTGATGAACGAGGATTTTCCGCTGCCGGTTGCTCCCAGGAGGGCAATGGTCTCACCCGGCCGCGCCTCAAAACTGACGCCGCGCAGTACCGGTTCGGCCCCGCCAAAGTAGGCAAACGTCACCTCCTCAAAATCCACCCGACCCTCGAGGCGTTCCAGAGTGATGGCGTCTGGCTTATCCTCGATCTCGTTCTTGGCATCCAGGATCTCAAAGATGCGACTGGCAGAGGCGCTGGCCTGAGCCATCAGGGAGATGATCATCCCAAGCTGGCCCATCGGGAAAAAGACAAAGACC
>DAOUVM010000157.1 GCA_030667645.1 Ardenticatenales bacterium
CCATCTGTCATGACGATAAACAACACAGCGTCCTTCTCGGGTTTTTTCTCCGTGCGTCTTACAGTAGTAGCAATCGCATCATACAGCGGTGTCAGATCATCCGGTCTATAGGTCTCTCCCGTCATCTCTGGTACAGTGCCAATCTTGACAGCATCATGAACTACTTGCAGCTTATTCGCGTTGAACTGCGTCAAGGTGAACCGGACATTCTTGTGCTCTTGAGCGAGCTCTTTCACGTACTCGTTGTACCCATCAATCGTTTCTTTCTTGCGTACTTGCATCGAGCCGGTCTCGTCCAGCACGAACGATACAAAAACCTTCTTGGCCGTTTCTGCCTCACTGTCCGATGCAACCACTCAACCTTAGTATCTTCCCAAACGCTCCAATCTCCGTGTGCGACGGCATATCCAGCAAGACTCTTCCCATCCCCAGTCACGCGACCCTTGTTGGGCCTCCCCCACTGCGGTGGGTGGCGGGTTATGGGCAACAAGCCAGGAGGCGAACCCACCAGCCGTTGCCTGTCAGCCCATTCACCCGTCACCCCATTCCGCGACACGTTAAAGTTGAGAATCCTGCCCAATGCGGGGTAGGCCGTACACCGGCTTCCACCCATCGCTCAACGGTTCGCGCAGATACGGTTCCATCTCGGCCTCGCTGCGCAGGGTAACCTGGTCGACCGGGGGAACGGTCCCGGGCGGGAAGGCTTCCAGGATCTGGTCGTTGAGCAAGGTAAGGTAGCGCAGGATGGCAGCCACGGGCCGCTTGGCCTTTCCGGCCGCACCATGGGTCGCCTTGCCCACCACCCCTTCGGGAGTGGCGGCAATCTCGATGGCAAAGTGACCCTCGCCTTCCGACCAGCGGCTGGGCCGGCTGAAGGGATCCACCGACGTGTCAAAATGGCCCTCGGGCAGGTAGCTCTGGCCCTCGGTGTCCACCGCGTATGCCATGTCCACCATCTCGGGATGGAGCAGCAGGCCCAGAGAGGTTTCGGACTCGTCGGCGTGGACAAAGTTGGTATCCAGTTGGCCGCCCTTTTCCTTGGTGCGGAAGAACTCACGCACCGCCCGGTGCCAGTCAATCACGCGAAAGATGCCGGGCAGGTGATACCGCTTCATGAATTGCTGGATGGCCGATTCAAGCATCCAGAGGTGGCCGTGATTGTTGATGTAAACCTGCTTGCGAAAGCCATCGTTCCATAGGCCCAACATCACATCAATCAGCAGTTCGCGGGCTACGTTCTCGCGAATGGGGACAGTGCCCGGCATGCCCGTGTGATGGTAGGGGTGGGAACCATAGTTGAGCGGCGGCAGGGCGAGGTTGACCGGCGCGCCTCGCGCGGCGGTGTACCGGCGCAACCCTTCCACAATCTGGCTGACGTAGAGGGTATCCGAGGCGCTGGGAAGATGCGCACCGTGCAGCTCAGTGCAGCCAATGGGAACAAAGACGATATCGTTCTTGCGCCGATTCTCCTCTACCTGCCAGCGCACGGTGGTCTGGATATAGGAACCGGCCTTTCCCCACTCTACCGGCGAGGGGATACCGTACTCGGCCAAGATGGCATCGATCTCAGCATCGCTGGAATCCCATATCTCTTTTTTGACGCGGCCGACTGTGTTATCCTCAAAGAACAGGTCGGGCTGGTCGGTAGACAACAGTCCTGGTGGCAGTGGTTTGTTTGACATTTCAGTTCTCCCAATTGTGCCTCTACGCATCCAGACCGCAACTCGGAATGGATGTAGATTGGCGCGGATTCCAATTCTTGGTTTTTTTCTCGGTTGGATCTGCGGCCGATGGCTTTGGTGGTCATCGCCGGTACAAGCGGATCATCCTGTCTTGGTGTCTCATCCCATATGCGCTTGACCTCGGGCTTTGCGTCGCACGACACGGCGAAGCCGCAATACACAGCTCGCCACGCGCGACGAGTTTCAGATATCGACCTCGCTCAACTTGACCGGCCGGTTCTCCCGGTACGATTTTTTCGCCGCGTACCCCATTACCACCGGAATGCGACCGTCGATGCCCGTTACCGACGGGGCCACGTCCTGCCGGATGCACTCGACAAACTCTTTCATTTCAGCGACATACGCCTCTGCGTACCGCTCCACAAAGAAGAACAGGGGGAGGGAACCATGCACTCCGGCCGCATCGCTGACGACGGCCGAATCGGGCGTTTTATTGGAGACCATCACCATTCCCTCGGAGCCAAAGACCTCCACCCGCTGATCGTAACCGTAGACTGCCCGGCGGCTGTTGTCAATGGTCCCGATGACGCCGTTCTGGTAGCGCAGGGTGATGATGGCAGTGTCAACATCGCCCGCCTGCCCAATGGCCGGGTCCACCATTACGCCTCCGGCCGCATAGATCTCATCCACCTCGCTGTCAATCAGGAAACGGGCCATGTCGAAATCGTGGATGGTCATGTCCAGAAAGATGCCGCCGGAGACCCTGATGTACTCGATGGGGGGCGGCTGGGGGTCACGGCTAGTGATTCGCAAGAGGTGAGGCTCCCCGATCTTTCCGCCGGCGACGACATCCCGCACCCGCCGAAAGTCAGAGTCGAAACGCCGGTTAAAGCCGATTTGCAGCTTGACCCCGGCCTGTTCCACGGCCGCCAGCGCGCGATCGATCTCGCCGAGGTCAAGAGCGATAGGCTTTTCACAAAAGATGTGCTTGCCGGCTGCGGCTGCCTCTATGATCATCTGGGCGTGGCTGTCGGTGCTGGAGCAGATGGCAACGGCATGAATGCTCTCATCCTCCATGATCCGCCGGTGGTCCTCATGGGCCGCCGGGACCTGAAGGTCGGCCGCCAGCTTGACGGCTGCTTCCTCAAAGATGTCTGACACGGCGGCCAGATTGGCAGCCGGGACGCGATAGGCCAGGTTTTCCGCGTGTACCCGGCCGATGCGGCCGGCGCCAATCACTCCAACGTTTATCTTGCGTTTCATAATCACTCACTCGTCAGACGAAACTCTCATAGACACCATACTCATTCCATGCTTCCCACATTGCCACGATGTTTTCCGGGGGAACATCTGACTGAATATCGTGTACGGCGGCAAAAACAAAGCCTCCCCCAGGAACCAATGCCTGAATGTTTCGACGGACACTCTCTTTCACTGCCTTGGGAGTGCCCGTATTCAAGATCCGCTGTGTGTCAACCCCTCCTCCCCAAAAGACCAGGTCCTGCCCATACTTCTGCTTGAGCTCTCCAAGATCCATTCCCTCGGCGCTAATCTGCACCGGGTTAAGAATATCGATTCCCGCCTCAATCAAATCAGGGATCAGTGGACGTACCGCTCCACAAGAGTGGTAAAACAGTTTGACAGGGGCTTGCTCTTTGATAAAGGAGAAGAGACGTCGGTGGCGCGGCTTGATCAGACGGCGATAAGTAGTGGGGGCCATGAGCAGCCTCTTCTGACCAGCCAGATCATCGGCCTCGACCACCACATCAACCAGATCGCCTACCTCATCAAGTGCCCGCTCCCAAAACGCGCATTTATAGTCCACCAGCCGGTCCAGCATACAAGCCACATAATCCGGGTTGAGTGCAAGGTCAATGTAATACTGCTCATAACCACGCAACCAGGAATAGACTTCGGCGATACCGGCTGAAGGCCCAGCCAGGACGGCCGCCTTTCCACGCGCAACAGCCGCCTCCGCCTGCTCCCGCAAGGTGACAAAACGCTGGTCATCCAACGGGTCGGGAAAAGGATAGGTCCGGAACTCGTCCAGGGAACTCGCGGCTGCCAGCGGGTGATGGTACATGTCATAGTAAAACCCACCATCCTTTGGCTTGCGCCAGCCGATGCCCCATTCGTCAATGAAAGACTCGTACCCCCCTTTTTCACGAAAGCGATAGCGAAATAAAGACGACAGTCCCGGTAGGATCGGCCGAAAATCAGTCTGCAAGCACTCTGCAAGATCCTCATCGACTGCCACCAGTTGCTCCGCCACGTGCGTAATGCGGGGCTCGAGGGCAGGCATATCCAGAAATCGGCGCAAGTTTTGATAGGCAGTGATGTGAATGGTGCTCAGCCCTGTTCCTCCCAGGTCAAAAGGAACACGGTCCGGCTCCTGGTGATTCAGTGCCTTCAATGCCCTTTCTCGTGAATTCATTCACGCTTCTCCCAGTCGACCAAAACGAAGAAATCGTTCATGCTCGTCCACCTGAACCAGGCGTCAGGTAACGATAAGACACGAGACCTCGGTCAAATTGAGAAGCTTCCTCGTCACACTACCTAACAGTGAACCACGAGGGCCCAGCCCGCGGTGTCCAAGCACAATCAGGTCAATCCCGTTCGTTTTGGCATACTCGGCAATCTCTGCAGCTGGAGCCCCAATAACGTATTCGCACTTTGGATCCGAGATCCCAGCCTCGTCGAACTTGGCCTTGGCGTTTTCCAATATGATCTCGGCCGAATTCTGCAAAATCTCCATCCGAGATTCATTCACCTCCCCGGCAGCGATCATCTCCAGGATCTCCTTGGGAAGGGATAGATTGCGAATTGCATGCAGCAGATAGACTGAACTCTCGTATCGTTTGGCCACATCAACTGCAGCCTCAACCGCGCGCTTGGCATGGCGCGAACCGTCCACCGGGACGAGTATTCTATTGAACATACCTCTCTCCTTTCATGTCCTCTCCAGCCGCCCACTTTTCAATGATGCGTACACCTTCTAACGTTACCCGTGCACTGGTCGGCACCTGTCTCCGGCCCAGTACCAGTACGATCACTCCCTCTGCATATTGCTCAGACGGGATCTCGGCCCATTGGCTGGCCGGCATGTTCATTGGTGGAACGTCCGGCCGCCATGGCGTCTCCAGCGGTAATCCCTGCGCCAAGAGGAACGCCGGTCTAAGCGCCAGATGCTCGCCGCACTGGAATTCGACGTGGTGGGCCCACTCGTGGATCAGCGCGCTTTGCAGCATCACCGCAGTGGCTGGAACTCGTACAGTTACGGCGGCGGTCTCCGGATCGTAGCTCGCTCTGCTGTCGAGGGTCTTTGTGACCCGCAACTCTACATCGCCAAAGCAAGCACTCCTTGGTTGGAATGCACCAAGAAACTGATCCCAGGTTTCCAGAGCCAGGGCCTGGAGATCTTTGGCCACAGACTCGTCGACAATGAGTCGAGGCAAGTCCTTGGGCTGAGAGCAGTTCGCCAGCGCCAACACCACGACCACAGCAGCGGCAGCAGCCACCAAATGGGCGCCGCCCACCTGCTCTGTCACGACGCAGGTGGGTCTGACATCTACTGATCTCGCCAATCTGATCAACTCCCCGCTTCGCTGTCTGCCAACTAGTTAGCCTCCCGCCTGCGGGTCACTTCATCCAATTCGTGTGTCAAAGCCTCCAGCTCATCGGCGCCAGACATGCTGCGGATCATCTCCTCGCGAGTAATCTCGTCCTTGTTCCAGATACCTCGAGTCCGGCCACGTTTGAGTATTATAAACCGGTCGCCCACGGGATAAGCATGATGCGGGTTGTGAGTGATAAAGATGACGCCCAAGTTCCGGGCCGCAGCCCGCGCGATATACTTGAGCACTGTGCCCGCCTGCTTGACACCTAACGCCGCTGTCGGCTCGTCAAGGATCAGGACCTTGGCCCCAAAGTAGACGGCGCGGGCAATGGCCACTGATTGACGCTCCCCGCCGGACATGGTGCCCACTGGCTGGTCAGGGTCGCGGATGTCGATCCCCATCCTGCCCAGTTCCTCACGAACGGTCTTTTTTGCGAATTCGATGTCGTAGCGACGGAACAGCCCCCGGCCCTTCTCCGGCTCGGCGCCGAGGAAAAAGTTGCGCCAGATAGGCATCAACGAAACCATAGCCAAATCCTGGTACACTGTCGCGATTCCGCGAGCAAGAGCCTCACGAGGCGAGTTAAAGTTGACCCGGTTGCCTTCGAAAAAGAAATCGCCGTCAGTCTGCTGGTGTACGCCCGCGAGAATCTTGATCAGTGTAGATTTGCCAGCGCCGTTGTCTCCAAGAAGGCAAGTAACCTGACCGGGATAGACATCGGCCGAGACGTCGCTCAGGGCGATCACGCTGCCGAACAACTTGCTGATGCTACGAACTGCAAGAATAGGCTCAGTCATGCTGCCTCCTTCTCTTCAGTCTTGCCTTTAGCACCCGCAACCGTCACAGCTTCTGCACGTTTGCGGGTAAAGTCGTTCACGAGAACCGAGACGAGAAGCATTACGCCCAAAAAGGCATAGAACCAGTCGGTGTCCCACCCGGCAAAGGTGATGCCCACCCGGACCATGCCA
>DAOUVM010000201.1 GCA_030667645.1 Ardenticatenales bacterium
TTGCCGGACGGAGGATCTCTTCCCACCATCGTGCGGGTGGTTGCCGACGCGAACGGAAAGATCCTAAAGATGAGCTCCTCGCGGTAGAAATGGCTCCCGAGTTGGGATCAGGGCTGGGATAGGAGGCGCACGTGGGAATGCTGCAGTTCACGTCCAAATGGCATCTAGTGTCTCGGTTGCTGCTGGCGGTCTACCGTCGGGAATGGGTCAGGTGCAACATCTATTCTCTTTCCATGCTGGGTGGTTCCATGGCGGGCGGGCTGGTTGCGCTCGCAGTGTGTGGTTGGTTGGGGATGTTCCAGTAAAGAGTCGAGTTCCGGCTGTAGCCCGCGCCGGCCGACTGACGGTGACCGGATGTTGAGATTGTGGATAAGGTGCTTACCGAGAGGGGAGAGCAGTGTGGGGACGGGAGGGGATCGATTTGAGCCCTCATCTCACCTCTGCCGGTTTTCCCATGACAGCATGAGACCGCAGAGGAAAAAGCGTCCTGTCCGATATTTGATGCCCTTGAAACCGAAACCGGGGACAATGATGATTGGATTGCGCCTCTTGGTTCTGGCAGGGGTTCTCTTCCTTGCAGTGTGGCCTTCCGGCGCTGTGCAGGCCCGCGCGCTCGCCGGCGAAAGCAATCGCGATGGGGCGGGCCCACTAGACTTGCAGCCGACAGAGATGGAGGCGATCGCACCCAGGCCGTTTGGATACGGGATCACGGTTGACCTGGTGGATCAGCCGCTTACCCAACTGATGAACGGCGTGGCTGGGATGCATATGAACTGGGTCCGGCAACCTGTGCACTGGGGACAGATCGAGCCTGCCCCTGGCTCATACGACTGGAGCCAACTGGATTCCATTGTGGACAGTGTTCACGTTCGAGGTCTCGGCCTGCTGGTAGTGATTGTTGGTGCCCCGGAGTGGGCGCGTCCGGCCGGGTTCAATGAGGGGAATGACGGCCCGCCGGCCGATCCGAACACGCTCGGAGGCTTTCTATCCGTGCTCTCCGGCCGCTACGCGGGCAAAATCGATGCCTATCAGATCTGGCAAGACCCCAACATCGTAGCCAACTGGGACTCTGCAACAGGCCCGTCGGCTGCGGACTATGTGGGTCTCCTGAAGGCAGCCTATCTGGCCATCAAGGCTGGCTCTCCAGATGCCCAAGTCATCAGTGCCGGCCTGGATCCCGCAGCAGTCGCTGATGGCCTGGCCGCCGTTGACGACCTAGAGTACCTGAGTATAATGTATCAAGCTGGCTTCTCAGCTTGGTGCGATGTAGTTGGCGTACATCTGAATGGGACCAGTCACCCCCCCTCCGATTATGTCGACGAGGCGGGACGTGCTTCGTCGGCGTTCGAGAGCGAGAGTTCATTCTTTTTCCGGCACTATGAAGCGGTGCGCCGAGTGATGGTTGCCCATGGGGACGAGGAGACGCCGGTTTGGTTGACCCAGGTGGGCTGGGCCTCACTCTCGCCCGCTCCTAACGGCTATGCCTACGCGGCTGACGTGACCGAGGAACAGCAGGCGGATTATCTGATCCAGGCATTTCGAATGGCAGAGCAGACACCCTACATTCACGCGATGATGGTAGACAATTTCAATCTCTCCACGATCGCCCCCTCGTCGCCGGAGGCCGGCTTTAGCCTGATTCGGTCCGATTGGACTGCCCGGCCGGCGCTTCTGCGGCTGGCTCAGATGCGTCAGGAGCAGATTCTCTCCGTCGCTGGCGCGAGCTACTCTTCGGCGCGTAACCGCGCCCCGCAATCGGGCGTGAAACCCTACCTGCGTCACTCTTCGCCCGAGGTTACATTGCGTGAATAGAGAGCCGGGATGCGTCACGTCCCTCGTGAGGGCTTGCCTCATCCCCGCTTTGGTTGGAGCCATCATTGGCTTTCTCGTCGTGATCGCAGTGTTGTGGTACCTCTCTTACAGCTAGATCGGCTGTCTCTCGCTCCCCAAGTTCGTGCCCGCGCAACCGCAGACACCGGCCCCGCCTTTCTTCCGTACGCACCCCCTTGCGTGTGCACTCGGAGCGGTTATATGCTATCATGCCAGGTATGCGATCTGACCATATCCTGGGCAATCACTCTTTCATGCAAGAGACTGGGGCAGGGTACTCGGCCCCGAGTTGGGCGTATTGTGGAGGAGCAGGTAGAGGTGTCTGATATCAGGAACCAAGCCATTGAGGATGGTTTCTCGCTGAACTCTGGCGTCGGGCGATTCGTGAGTATCGGCGCCTCGAGGGATGGCGCGACGGAGCCTCTCGTTGGGGACATCGTCCGGCAGTGTTTCATTGAAATACTCTGTGGCGACGATCGTCCCGATCGGCCGTCAAGTGGATTCGGACATGCCCAGTCGTCCCACTGAGTTGCTGAACGTCGCTGCTATCCGGGCGGACTTTCCCCTGCTGGGGCACGAGGTCTACCCTGGTGTTCCTCTGGTCTATCTCGACAACGCAGCAACCTCCCAAAAGCCGCTTGCCGTCATTGATGCTGTGAACCACTACTATCGACGGGTCAATGCCAACATCCACCGCGGAATCCATGCGTTGGCGGAGCGGGCAACGGAGGGATACGAAAACGCTCGCCGGAAGGTTGCCCGCTTTATCGGGTCCGGCAGCACCAGGGAGATCATCTTTGTCCGCAACGCTACCGAGGGAGTTAATCTGGTGGCGCAAAGCTGGGGCAGGGCCAACATCGAACCTGGCGATGAGATCATCCTCACCGAGATGGAGCATCACAGCAACCTGGTCCCCTGGCAGTTGTTGGCGCACGAAAAGAAAGCGATCATCCGCTACGTGCCGTTGGACGGCGATCGGTGTCTGGACACGGGCCAGTATGATGCTCTGTTGAGCGGACGCACGAAACTGGTTGCTTTTACCGGCATGTCCAACGTGCTGGGCTCGATTTCGCCGGTCAAGGAGATGGTCGCCAAGGCGCATGCGGCCGGTGCGGTAGCTCTGGTGGATGCCGCGCAATCGGTGCCTCACATGCCAACCAACGTGGTTGATCTGGACGTTGACTTTATGGTGTTTTCCGGGCACAAGATGTGCGGCCCCACCGGGATTGGCGTCCTGTACGGAAAGGAGGCTCTGCTGGAGGCAATGCCCCCGTTCCTTGCTGGCGGGGATATGATTCGGCGAGTAACCCTCGAGGGTGCTGACTGGAATGATCTACCCTGGAAGTTCGAGGCCGGCACGCCAAACACCGCCGCCGCGATTGGGCTGGGTGCGGCTATCGACTATCTCGGCGCGATCGGAATGGACAGGATCGAGGCGCATGAGCATGCGATCGCGGACTATGCCCTGGAAGCCCTCGGCGAGCTGAGGGGTCTGAGGACGCTGGGCCCTCCCGCCCCGCAGCGCGGCGCGACCATCGCTTTCACGATCGAGGGAATGCATCCCCACGATGTCGCTGAACTGCTCAATCGGGACGGGATAGCTGTACGGGCCGGCCATCACTGTGCGATGCCGCTGCATCAGGCGTTGGGCATCGTGGCGACCACGCGGGCGAGTTTCTATCTGTACAATTCGACCGATGAAGTGGACGCGCTGGCGACTGCTTTGCACAAGGCGCAAAAGCTGTTCAGAGTAGGATGATGATGGATAGTCTGTACCAAGAGGTGATTCTGGATCACTATCGGAACCCACGCAACAAGGGACGCCTCGATCCGGCCGATATCTCTCATGAGGATGACAACCCGCTATGCGGCGATCAAATCCGCCTGGACATCCGCCTTGGCGAGGACGGTCGGGTCGCGGAGGTTGCGTGGGATGGTCACGGCTGCGCAATCAGCATGGCCTCCGCTTCCATGTTGAGTCAAGAGATCCAGGGCAAGACTCTGGAGGAACTGCTCCAGTTGGGCAAGGATGATATCTTGGAGATGCTTGGCATTGAGCTGGGACGGGCCCGGCTGCACTGCGCGCTGCTCTCGCTCAAGGTGCTAAAGACGGGCGCCTTTGGGCTGACAGCTTGGACAGGGGTGGAGGAGAGCTGACACTGCCCGAACTCGTTTGGGCGCTCTCCTAGTTATTCCGCTCGCAGCCCGGGTTCTGCGAGTACGATTGGCTCTCAAGTTGTTCGATGCACTCAGCTCTGTCGCTTGACCAACTGAGTTGTGAGTTTGCGCAGTGCGTCCCCGGCCGGGCCGGCCGGATGTGCCTTTGCCAGGTGGGCCATAGCTGCTTCCGAGTAGCGGTCCACTGCTGCCATCGCATAGTCCTTGGCCCCCGCCGCTTCCAGCAGATCGACCGCCCGCTGGACGTCCAACTGGGCGCCGGCATAGAGGTCGCGCAGTTCAGAACTCTGCGCTAGCCCGTACACGACCGGCAGGGTTTTCTTTCGTGTCAGAATATCGGAAACGGTTGATTTGCCCACGGTGGTCTCGTTTCCCCATATTCCCAGAACGTCGTCATGGGCTTGGAAGGCCAGCCCGACGTTCCGGCCGAACTCGGCGAAATGACGGCGCTTTTCCGGCTCGGAACTGGCAATGATGGCCCCGATCTCGGAGGTGGCGGATATTAGAGCTGCCGTCTTTCCAGCGATCATCTGCAGGTATTGCTCCACATCCACGCTCACTTGGGTCTCATACCGCATGTCCAGGTGTTGTCCCTTGGTCAATTGGACGCAAGCCTGAGCAAAGACCTGGAGAGAGTCAACTGTGGTTTCGGCTGCCACTCCTCGATCTGCCACTCGAGCCAAGGCAGCATAGGCGGAGGAGAACATGCTGTCGCCGGCGTTGATTGCCTGAGGGACTCCCCACAGCTCCCACACCGTTTTCCGGCCGCGCCGCGTGCGGCTTCCGTCCTCAATGTCGTCGTGGATCAAACTAAAGTTGTGTAGCAGCTCAATGGCCGCTGCCGCAGGCACCGCTTGCTCCCAATTTCCGCTGGCCGCATCACATACCAGCAGGCATATCAGGGGACGGATTCGTTTGCCTGCCGTGCCGGATTCGGAACCCAGCCCCGCGTCAACCCAACCCAGATGGTAGTGCATCATCCCATAGTACACTTTGTAGCTGGGGTGATCAGACTCTAGGATGGCTTTGATTTCTGCCTCAACTGCGGGAAGAAACTGCCGGGTGTAGTGGTCGAGAGCGGGGCACATGGCTTTCCCTTTGGTGCGTCGACTGCAGGAAACGGGCGCCCTAGCAGCCGGGCTGGATGAGACGTGATTCGTTCAGTTGGGTGATATTGCCGGCTCCAGCCGCGAACATGGCAATGCGTAGAACCGTGATCAGCTCGGTTGCTTTCTCGACCGCAGCCAAGGCCGAGCGAGAGGCTGGTTCCAGGAAAGGCCCCGCCAGGCCTGCCAGGGACGCGCCCAACGCAATCACCTTGGCTATGTCAACTCCATCTACCAGTCCGCCGCTGGCGATGGCGGGAAGGTGTGGGGCGGTTTCCCGGGTGAGCAGCAAAGATTCGACGGTAGTGAGCCCCCAGTCTGCGAAA
>DAOUVM010000060.1 GCA_030667645.1 Ardenticatenales bacterium
GTCTGGCCCGAGTACCCCGGCACCGTTGAAGAGTGGAAGCATCGGGATGAAACGCGCGATCCACAGTACCGATTTCAGCGCTTTGTCGTCGAGCTCGACGGTAAGATCATAGGTGTGGGCATCTACTGCGAACCAGCCTGGTCATTCAAGCCAGGCAAGTTCTATGTTGATGGATACGTCCACCCTGACAATCAAGAACGGGGCGTGGGTACGGCTCTGTACAACCACCTAATGGACGTTCTGGCCAGTCACGATCCGGTGGTTATTACAGCCAGCACGCGCGAAGACAGGATCCGCGGCACGCGCTTTCTGACCCAACGCGGTTTCAAGCAGATTATGCGTCAACCGGTTTCCCACCTAGAGGTGATGAGTTTTGACGACACTCGGTTCGCGGGCTACCCAGCCCGGATGACTGAATTCGGCATCAAGACCGCGTCGCTGGCTGAGATCAGCGCCAACGACACTGACTGGAAACGCAAGTATTGGGACCTTGAATGGGAACTCCTTCAGGATGTGCCGACGACCGATCCGTTCACGCGGCAATCCTTTGAGAACTTTGAGGAACGTACCCTGGGCGCTCTCGGATTTGACCCCAATGCTCACTTTTTCGCGCTTGATGGCAATCGTTGGGTGGGCATGAGTTCTCTGTGGACGTCGCAAGCCGAACCTGACAAGCTGTATACCGGTCTGACCGGCGTGGTCCGCAGCCACCGGCGCAAGGGGATCGCCACCGCCATGAAGGTCCGTGCCATCGGTTTTGCCCAGCGACGTGGGGCCAAACTGATCGAGACCGACAACGAAGAAGACAACCCGATGTATGCTCTCAACCTGGCACTGGGCTTTACACCTCAATCTGCATGGTTGGAGTTTGAGAAGCGGCTGAAGGAGACGGTTCAAGACCGGCAATCTGCCGAATAGCCGGCTGCGCGGAATGGAAATGCGCAATACAGGCAGCCGCGATTGTCGGGAATAGGATGCCTGCCAGGGAGGTGAAGGCGGTGATGCTGAATCTTTCTGGCTCTTTTCTGCTCCAGTCACTGGCGGCACTGTCACGAAACGGGTCGCTGTGGTGTTGATAAAGTAGGAACGTGGAACGATTGACCGACACACCCATGATGCTTTCGGATGCACTATTGTTGGAAAGAGTACGCCAGGGCGATGAGGCCTCATTTGAGGTGTTGTTTCATCGACACCATCACCGCGTCTATCAGTTGCTGGTTCGGCTGGTGGGGCAAACTCAGGAAGCGGAAGAGCTGGCCCAGGAGGTTTTCTTGCGGCTGTACCAACGGCCGCTGAAGCGGGGGGACAATGTGGGCGGTTGGCTATATCGCGTGGCCACCAACCTGGGTTACAATGCGCTTCGCGCGAGAAGGAGGCGGATCAGGCGCGAGGACACGGTGACAGCGGACACCTCGCTGAGTGCCCCCAGTGCTGCGGCTGTGGCCGAGCGCCGCGCAGCCGTGGCAGAGGTCCAGGATGCGCTGGCTCGTATCAAACCCGAGCAGGGCCAACTGCTCATACTGCGGCAGATGGGTTTTTCCTACCAAGAGCTGGCGGCCACTCTCAAGGTGTCGCCCAACTCGATCGGAACGATGCTTGCCCGGGCGGAAAGGGCGTTCCGCAATGCCTATCAGGGAGGGAGATTATGACAGCATGCAAGAGCGAGGGAGAATTGAGAGCCTTTCTGGATGCCGAGTTGCCCGACGAGATGATGATGATGGCTGTTCGCTCCCATCTGGAGAGCTGTGTGACCTGCCGCAGGACAGCGGCACGGTTGGAATCGGATAGCGCGTGGGCAAGCAGGCAACTGGCCGTGATGATTCATTCCGAACTGGAGGCGGTTCCCTCGACGGATCGGGCGCTGGACTGCTTGATCCATAGGATCCAAGCTAGACCTAGTTTGAAGGAGAGGATGGCAGAGATGTTAGGACTTGACAACCATCGTTGGCGCCCCGCGCTGATCGCGCTGGTACTTTTGGTCGTAGCCGTGTCGTTCACCTTTGAACCGGTTCGGGTGGCGGCCGGTGATATTCTGTCCATTTTCCGGGTGCAGGAATTCGCTGTGATTCCCGTTGGCCCAGAGCAGATGGAGCGTATGGAGGAGATCGGCCGGCTGCTGGAGGAGAATTATTTCCTCAGTGAGCCCATCATGGTGGAAGAGCCAGAAGTGGAGACGATTGCCACGCTGAGGGAGGCATCAGTTGCGGCCGGATTCGCGGCCCGCGCGCCAGAGTATTTGCCGGAGGATTTTGCGCCGGCCGAAGGCATTGAGGTGACCGGTCCGGGTTCTGCTCAAGTGACGGTGGACGTAGAGTTGGCGCGCTCCCTGTTTGTGATGGCCGGGCTGGACCCGGCGCTGCTGCCTGACTCGTTGGGCGCACAGCCACTTGCCGTTTCTTTATTCCCAATGGTCAAGCAGACGTGGCTATATCAGTCCCGCACCGCCCTGACCTTTCTCCAGGGGCCAAGTCCGGTGGTGGGCTTTCCAGACGATGTGGACCCCGCCGCGCTCGGGGCGGCTGCCCTGCAGTTGCTGGGCATGAGCGAACGCGAGGCCGAACGAGTGAGCAAAGCCATTGACTGGACCACCACGCTGGTGCTTCCGATCCCCACTGACTTTGTCTCTTTTCGGGAAGTGACCATAGATGGAACGACAGGTCTGGTTTTGTCAGAGGAGTATGATCACCTGGGCTCACACAGCGCCTTGATGTGGCAGAAGGATGGTATCGTCTACTTTATGCAGGGGAACCTGCAGATGTCTCATCTGATGGATGTGGCCGATTCCATTCGCTAGGCAATGACCAACGTCATCGAAACGCATCATTTGCGCAAAGAGTATGGAGAGAAGGTGGCTGTGGCCGATCTCACCCTGCAGATCGAGCGGGGTGAGGTCTTTGGCTTTCTGGGGCCGAATGGAGCCGGCAAGACGACAGTGGTCAAGATGCTGCTGGGGTTGGCAGCACCGACGGCCGGAAGCGCCCAGGTGCTGGGACGACCGCTGGGGGACACCGCCATCCGGGCCAGGATTGGGTTCCTACCCGAGCACTTTCGCTTCCACGAGTGGCTCCAGGCGGCGGAATTCTTGGATCTGCATGGTCAATTGCTCGGGCTGACGGCCGGCCAGCGAGCCAAACGGATTCCGCAACTCCTGAATCTGGTCGAACTGGCCGACGCTGCCGGCCGCAGATTGAGCACCTTTTCGAAAGGGATGTTGCAGCGGATTGGGCTGGCCCAGGCCCTGTTGCCCGACCCGGACCTAGTCATTCTGGACGAACCGACCTCGGGGCTGGACCCGCTGGGCCGGCGATTGGTGCGTGACGTTATCAACCAGCTCAAGGTGGCTGGCACGGCGGTCTTTCTCAATTCCCACCTGCTGAGCGAAGTCGAAGTGACCTGCGACCGGGTCGCGTTTATCAAGGAGGGGCGAATAATCCGTACCGCGCGGCTGGGTGCGCTGGTGGAAGGGGTGACCGAAGTCGTGATCCAGGTCGGCCGGGTGACACCGGAGCTGTTGGATGGATTGCGCCGCTGGAGCAGCGACTTGAGGGTGGATGGCCGGCGCATCACAATGACAATTCAGGATGAAGAGATACTCCCGCTTCTTTCCCAGTGGGTGGTGGATCAGGGAGCCGGCCTGTACGCTCTCAGCCCACAACAGATATCGCTGGAAGAGCTCTTTGTTCGTGTCGTGGAGGGGCAGGAGTGAGAATGTGGGTCATTGTCCGACTGACCGCGCGAGAGGTGCAACGGCGCAAGCTGCTCTGGATGGCTCTTGCCCTGGGATTCGTCTTTGTCACCCTCTTTGCGGTCGGGTTTCATTGTGTTCATCAAGAGCTAATCAGTCAGGTCGGGATGGGCCGGTCCGAACTGCAGATCTTTGTCAATTTCTTCCTCACTGCCGGGCTGTACGTCATCAACTTTCTATCCGTCATGATGGCGGTCCTCACATCCGTGGGCACGGTTTCGGGTGAGATCGATTCCCACACCATCCAGTCGCTGGCGACCAAACCGGTGCGCCGCTGGGAGATCCTATTGGGCAAATGGACGGCCTACGCAGGGATGCTGGCCATCTACATGGCCTGCCTTGGCGGTGGACTGTTTCTGGTCGTTCACTTGATTGCTGACTATACGCCGCAGAACTGGTTGGGTACGATCGGATTCCTGACGCTGGAAGGTTGGGTGATCCTCGCCGTTACTTTCCTGGGCGGTACCTTCCTCTCGACCTTGACCAACGGTGTTCTAGCGTTTATGCTCTACGGAATCGCCTTTGTGGGCGGCTGGGTGGAGCAGATCGGCTCTCTGATGCAGAGCGAGGCCGCTGTAAACATTGGCATCGTCACCAGCTTGCTCCTGCCGAGTGAGGCTCTCTGGAGGCGGGCCGCCCATTTGATGCAGCCCGCGCTAATCCGCAGCCTGCCTTCCAATCCCTTTGGCACGGCATCCGTACCCAGCCCAGCGATGGTCGTCTATGCGGGTTTGTACATCGTGGTCCTGCTGGCAGTGGGGCTGTGGGTCTTTGGACGACGGGATCTGTAGCGCTCGGTCAACGGCGCAAATCGCTTCCGGCTCTAGTGACTGGTGAAGATAGCGGCAGACTTTTTCAGTGCACCCCCCGCACCAGCCTCTTGCTGCCAGCGAACTGATCCAACTCCTGGGTCCATGCAGCCGATCGACTTTCCAGCCAGCCGATATCCTGGGTGCTGGCTTTCGGCCTCGCCCGTACCAGAATGGCCACTGGATCAGCATGCAGGTCGGAAGGGCGGGCGGCGCCAGATGTTGGGTTTCCTGTTGTTCAGGCAGGTAGCATCTATTGGGGATAGGCGGCCTCGACAGACCTCTGCGAACCGGCCTCACAGGGACGGAGGCACGTGGTCAGCCTCAACCATCGTCGCCGGCCAACACTGGTGTTCCCTCACCGTAGACCAACCAGCGGTAGCTCTTTTCGATCCGGTCCCAGTTCTCCTCGCGATCGAGTGACCAGAATCGTCCGATAATGGAGACAAATTGCCCCAGTCCCAGCCGATTTGCCTCTTGCTCGATCTCCTGCACATAGATCGCCCCGCTTTCCGGCCGCTCCCCCCGTCGCCCCAGCATACCATGGATATAAACTTCCGGCACTCGTTCGGCCGTGGCCATTTGCATCAGGGCCTTGAGATGCTCTACCGAGCCGTGGGAGCTATAGAACGAGATGATACCCAGGAGGTGCAGGCGCTTGCCATCTCGCCGGGCGCCGTGCATAGCCCGGAGAAAGGCATCGTTCTGGAAAAACGAGCGATCGGCGATGCTCTCCTCAATCCGCACACGATCCGATAGGAAGCGACGGCCGCCGCCGATGTGCAGGTGGCCTGCCTCGGAGTTACCCACTGTTCCCTCGGGCATCCCAACTGCCGTGCCGGCCGCCTGCAAGCGTGTGTTCGGATACTCGGCCTGGAGCCCATCCATCACCGGTGAATCGGCCGCCGCAATCAGGTTGCCCCATTCCTCGTCGCGCGCCCCCCAGCCATCGGCAATGAGAAGGACCACGCGCCGCCCTGCTGCAGTGCCTGCTCCGTCGGGCGCGGCCGGCAATTCGTCCAGGATCAAGCTGGCGCCTGTCATCACTTCTGGTTTGGGCAGCCCCAGCAAGTGCAGTATCGTTGGGGCGATGTCCGTCAGTGCTCCCCCGTCGCGGAGGCGGACATGGCCCAGACCGGTATCAACGAGTATAAAGGGAACCGGACTGTCGGTGTGGCCGGTGTCGATAGCTCCATCGGGATAGTAGTAGCGCTCGGCCGAGCCATGGTCGGCGGTGATGATGACCGTCACGCCTGCCCGCTGCGCTGCCTGGACCACGCGGCCGATCTGCGTGTCCACTGTGTGCACCGCCCGTTTGATCGCCTCCGGGTTCTCCGAATGGCCTACCACATCGGTGTTGGCAAGATTGACGGTGATCAGCGCATAGTCAGGGTTGGCAATGGCGTCGATGGTCGCATCGCCGACGCCGCTAGCATTCAGATCCGGCACTAGAGTATAGTCCTGCACGTGGGGCGACGGCACAATAACGCGGTCCTCGCCGGGCAGAGTCCCTTCGTTCTTGCCGTTGATATAGTAGGTGAGGTGAACTGACTTTTCCGTCTCGACAACCTTTGCCTGGCGCAATCCATGGGATGCTACCACTTGGGGCAGCGTGTCCTTGATCGGGCCGGTGGGGGGAAAGGCAACTTGAACGTTCAGATTGCGATCGTACTCGATCATGGTCACAAAGGGCACTCGCATCGGGGTGCGTGGGAAATGGTCCAAGCTGGGGTCGGTGAAGCTGGAGGTGAGCTCGATCTCTCGTTCGCCCCGTAGATCATAGAAGATTACATAATCTCCATCCTGAATGCGGCCGAGCGGCTTGCCTTCCTCGTCCACCAGCACGAGTGGTTCCATTGCCTCGTCGTCTTCGCCTGCGCGGTAGGCTGCCCGCACTGCATCGGCCATTTGCCAACGTTTTCCGCCACTGTCTGGTGACATTGTATGCTCCTGAGATTCTGGTTTTCGTGGATGGTCGATACACTCGATATTCTTGATAGAGTATCTCCGGCCTGCCGTGTGCCGAGGTCGGACTCTGTTTTCAAGGACAGCAGACGACTGCTCCAATGACCTACCAACCCGAGAAACGGGAGGCCGTCACTCTATAGGTATGCCCTCAAATAGATCGGTGCGCACGCTCCGGTCGGTCGGCGGGGGATAAAGTTGCTGAAACATGTCCCGATTGCCAGCACGACGGCGCAGCCAGCGGTTCAATCGCTTTCCCAGGCTGAGACGAGTGCGGTCATCCGTTCTACCACCTCCACCCTGGCTTCCATGGCATGCACTCGCTTCTCGCTTGACCTCGACGTAGGGTTGGACGTTCACGCGGACGTGAATCTGGTCGGTCGGTCTCCCAATCCGGGTCAGGTCAACATCTTTGTTCCGGCCATATCGTGTAGGATCCTGTCCTGTGAGACGGCCAAGCCAGACATAGGTGCGGATACGGCTCCGGGGTATGACCGTGCAGTAGAGCCGGGCCGGCGAAAACGGCTCTACTCCTTCCGTCAATTGGTCCGGGTAACGGGTCGGGTCGCCGGCCGCCCGGAAGGCCATCAGTGTGGCGCGGTGGGTGTGGATGTGGTCCGGGTGAAAATACCCGCCGGTTTCGTCATGGGTCAGGATGACGTCTGGTCGCAGTTTGCGAATCAGATGGGTCAGTCGGGCGGCGACGATTTCCAGCGGCTGGTTGATGAGAGCATCAGGGTGGAGATTGGATTCATTCCCCTCCATGCCCGAGTCCCGATACCCGACATAGTGCAGGGTGCCGCCCAGCACTTTCACCGCGCATCGCAGTTCGTACAAGCGACGATCTGCCAGGTCTGCAAAGCCGTTGAGACAATCCCAGCAATCGGCATGGGCGGTGCCGGCCGCACCATCCGTCAGGGTGCAGATGTGAAGTTCGATCCCCTCGGCGGCATAGCGGGCCAATGTGCCACCGGGACCAAAAGACTCATCGTCGGGATGGGCAAAAATGCCCAACAGAGTTCGCTTTTTCATGATCCATCCGATCATCACTGACCCATCTTTGGCGCCAATTGGACAAGTCTATCATACCTCCAGGTGGCAAACAAGGCAGGAGGGCACCAGTTCTCAAATTCGACGTGGACTGACGAATTCCGATGACGCCACTGATCGCAGACCGTGCCAGGGTGCGCAGGAAAGGTGAATCAAGTGCACTGGACCAAGCATGCCTGACCTGGACCGACAGGTACCGGATACAGCACAGCGTTGAGCGGCCACATGAGTGCCAGGTCGCTAATGAACATATGCCGAGAACATAGGAGAAAGATGACTGAATTGCACATGGCCTCCAACTGACAGACCTCTCCCACCAATCAATTGTTTCCATCACGCTGTTCTCCTGCGCAGCAAGTACACGGCCGCCTCGCGGCACGCGACGAGGCACGGTAAAATGCCATCTCCTATTATAGCACAAAGGTTCTGCAAAGTGCGGCGGCGACCCATCCACATGTAGAGGTCAACTGGCGAATTGCAGTGGCGCCATTGATCGCAGCTCGCTCCATGACGCGCGCGGGATGTGCAAGATTGAGGGTTGCTGCACTCGGTCAATGACACACGGGCCTCGGCTGGATGGCTGCTGTCCACCGGAAACCTGGCGATTTCGCCATGCTGGAGCCAGGGGCGTGAGCAACCCGACCAGGTAGGTAGGACAGCGGATCTATCCACTATTTTTACTGGTTATCCACAGCCGGCGGCCAGTTATCCACAAATTACTAACGCCTTGCCCGAATTGCGCTTGTCTGTGACAATTACCGTAGGGAGTCGCTCTGGGATGGCCGCGATAGAGTGGGTGTACTGGCGTGAGGCGCCAAGTGACAACCGACAGACCAGGAGGTTTAGAGGATGCGCATACGCCTGATCGCCCTTGATCTTGATGGTACGCTGATGGAGCCGGGCGACACCGAGATTCACCCGATGGTGGGGAATACCATTCGACGGGCAGTGCAGAGTGGTGTCACGGTCACGCTCGCTACCGGCCGTCCGTTTTCCTTCACCCAGCCGGTGGCGGCCGAACTGGGGCTGACCGCCCCTCTCATCTGCTATCAGGGGGGCGTGATCCAGGAAGTCGACGGTCGGGTTCTGCACAACGTCACTTTTGGAGTTCGGACTCTCATCCCCGTACTTGAGCTGGCCCGCCAGCGCAACTGGCAGCACTATCTGGAAAGTGATGGTGCGCTCTACCTGATGGCGGGCCTCGATTATGACGAGGATCTCCTTTCCATACACTCTTTGCCCACCTATTGGATACCAGAGTCGGCAACTCTTGCGAGCGACCTGCCACCAACCAACCAGGTGGGGGTCTACGTGCCAGAGGGGGCGACGGAAACGCATGTCGTCGAGTTGCAGGAAGCCGCGGGCGCGACAGCAACCGTGTATCATACCCACTCCAAGTTCATCAACATCACTCCGGCCGGGGTCTCCAAAGCCAAAGCGTTAGCGTGGCTGGCGAGGAGCATGGATATCTCCCAGGCGGCCGTCATGGCTGTGGGAGATTCAGACAATGACGTCGGCATGGTGCGATGGGCTGGCCTGGGAGTGGCGATGGGCAATGCTCGACCCTCTGTCTTGGAGGTGGCCGACTGGATCGCGCCTCCAATAGGGGAAGCCGGGGTGGCGGTGGCACTGGAGCGATGGGTCCTCGGTCGTCAGAGACCGGCGGAGCGAATTGACAGTGGGTGATTGGCCGCCCATGGAAACTACAATCCTGCCGGCTTGCGACCCGACGGCCTTGGAACGGGCCTGCGCCCTGCTCCGTGCCGGGAAATTGGTCGCCTTTCCAACCGACACAGTGTATGGAGTGGGCGCTCGTTTATCGCTGGGTCCAGGTCAAGCGAAAGCCGTGGCCGAACTCTATTCTGTCAAGGGACGACCGGAGGGAAAGGGGATTCCCATATTGCTGGCATCCCTGGCCGACCTGCCGCTGGTGGTGGAGCACGTGAGCGAAACGGCGGCCCGGTTGGCGGCTGCTTTCTGGCCGGGTCCGCTGACGCTCGTGCTGCCCAAAGGGCCGGGGGTCCCGGCCGAGATTAGCAGAACCTCCACCGTCGCCGTCCGCGTCCCTGCACACCCGCTGGCCCGCGCCCTCATCGCTGCGGCCGGCGCTCCGCTAGCGGTCACGTCCGCCAATCGTTCGGGCGAACCTCCAACCACCGA